>JAFAUV010000435.1 GCA_019243075.1 Bradyrhizobium sp. | reverse complement strand
GATTCCCGCCGACGCGCAGCATGTCGCGGAGGCCTATGAGCTGATCAACTATCTCTACCGGCCGGAGGTTGCCGCCAAGAATTCCGACTTCCTGTCCTATGCTAACGGCAATCTCCCCAGCCAGAAGCTGATCGATCCCAAGATCCTCAACGACAGGAATATCTATCCGGACGAGGCGACGCGCTCGAAGTTGTTCGTGATCACCGCGCGCGATCCGGCGACCCAGCGCGTCATCAATCGCCTCTGGACCAAGGTGAAGACGGGGCGTTAAGGCGCGGTGATTCGGCGGGAATCGTCAGGGCGCCCGGACTTCTTTGCGTGTAGCATGACGACGCGCGCAGTTGGTCCTGAGACTACGTGGCCTCAACTATCGGCCCCCGCAATCAAAGCAATGGGACGAGGTTTGGTCCTGATCGGGATACGCCATCGATTCGTGCCGTCGTCGCCGCAAAAAAGGAATGTCCCCTCCGGGGTTTAACCGGAGGGGACATTTTCATCTTACCCCAAGCAATTCGCTTTATTTGTGGAACATTTTGGCGGGCGCGGCTGTCTCTTCGTCAGGTCCCCAGAGACGATAGCTCAGCGTGCCGAACACGGTCAGGCCCTGTGGAACCAGCGAAGGATCCGCGCCGGCCACCGCTGGCGCGCCATGCGCATTCGCCGAGACCTCCTGGGTGGCCCACACCGAGACCGCCGCCGGTCCGAAGTTGTAGCCGACCAGGCCGCCGACCGCCCAGATGTTGTAGCGCTGGACGTTGCCGAGAATGCCGGTCGCATAGGCGCAACTCGGCCCCGAGCAGGAGTCGTCGCTAACCTGTCCGTAGTAATAGGCGACAGGACCGATCGTCCACTTGCCGATAGTCTTGGTGGCGGTGAAGTCGGCATGCAGGATGTCGCCGGAGCGATAGTTGGAGACCGTGTTGCGGGTGTTGATTTCCTCGTAGATGGCGGCGCTCAGGTTCCAGCCATCCTTCAGATACGACACGATCACTTCCGGCTGGAAGGTCCAGAACGGATTTCCGACGTTGCCGGTGCCAAAGACACCAGTCGTGGTTCCGTCCGGCACATAGATGCCCAGACCGATTTTGACCGCAAGACCGGTATTGGCGATGTTTTGCCAGGCCAACTCGCCCGGAACAATGTAGGTGTTGAACATGCCGGCCGCTTGCGCGTTCACCGGCGAGCCAACGCTTTGCATCACGAAGGGCTGCACCACAACGGCGTCATAGGTGGCGCCAAGGAAGGTCCATCCGGGCACGAACAGAAAGCCCTGAACGTCGACGGCCGCCTGCACGCCGACATGGGTATTTCCGCCGAGCGCGGTATTCACACCCGGGCCGGTCAGGTTGGCCTGGTAGGTGAAGACCTGGTCGAACATGTAGATGCCCGGCGGCGGAACGCCGGCGCTGGCGCCGATCAGCGCACCCGGCTTGGTGCGTACGTCGACGCCCCCCTCATACGCGTATCCCGGTGCGACCGAGAGCGCGATCATACCGGCCGCGGCCAACAGAGCGTAGCGATTCAATGCCATGATTCCCCCTTTTGTCTTGTCTGGCATTCTGTACTGGGCTCACCGGCTGGCCCGCAGCTTGCGGCGGCGGCAGCGGAGGAGTTACGCAAGAAGCACTGGTTGTGACGAGATGATTACCTGCGTCGCGTAAAAGCGCAATTTTTGAACACGGGGGTAGGGCCTGTTTTGGCTAGAATTCCAAGGATTGTTGCATTTCGGATACGAATTCCAGCAAAATCTGGGAAAAATGGACCGTAAGCTGCTGATTTTACATAGGTTTGCGACCGCAAGGGGGGTGCGACCAAAGGTCTCGCTGCATTGCAACCACTTAGAGTGGGCGCTTAGCCAAACCGCACCGTGGGTCCCGGCGATGTGTGCTGCTGTTTGCGATCGAGCGTGCCGCCACATTGCACGGCAGCTCGCGGATAGCTTAGGTAGCCGCCGATAAAAAGCGCGCCGTAACGGGAGGGAACCTGATGCGTGATGTGATGTTCGTGGCCGGACTGGCCATGTTGATGGCCGCACCGGCTCTCGCTGACAGCTACAGCGATCTCGATCAATGCAAGTTCGTCGGACAACTCACCAAGGCCGATCAAAGCATCGCCGCATGCGACCGGATCATCGGCGGCGCCAAAGCGACGAACTCGAGCCGCGCGGCGGCGCTCAGCAGCCGCTGTGGGTGGCGCTGGGCGAAGCAGGAGCTGGATCGTGCGCTCTCGGATTGCAATGAAGCCATCAGCGTCGACGGCAGCCGCGCGGAAACCTATGTCAATCGCGGGAACGTCTATGTGAGCAAGGGCGATCCCGACCATGCGCTGAGCGATTTCAACGAGGCGATCAAGCGCGATCCGCGTGGCGCGTGGGCCTATAATGCGCGCGGCGAGCTGTACAACAAGATGGGCGATCTCGACCATGCCATGGCCGACTTCAATCAATCGATTCAGCTCGATCCCAACTACGCCATGGCCTATCGCCTGCGAGGCGAGCTCTACAAGAGCCGGGGCGATTTCGAGCAAGCGCGAGCCGACTTGAACCAGTCGATCCGGCTCGATCCGAACGACGCTCTGGCCTATTTTGTCCGCGGCGCTGTCTCCTATCTCCGGGGCGACAATGCCACAGCGCTCGCCGACTTCACGGCGTCGCTCAGACTCGATCCCAGCAATCAAGCAACCTATTTCAACCGCGGTGTCGCTTACTACGTGATCGGCGCCCACATGCCGGACGCCGAAGCCGACTTCAAGAAGGCAGCCGAGCTCGATCCGAAGGATGCCTATGCGGCGCTCTGGCTCGACCTTGCCACGCGCCGCAACAACGGCGAGAGCCGCTTGCGCGAGCAGGCCGCGCAGCTCGACATGACGGCCTGGCCGGCGCCGCTGACCCGCGAGTTCATCGGCGAATCGGACGCCGCGCAGACGCTGGCGGCCGCGCGCGACAACGATCCGAAGACGAGCAGGGGACGAAGCTGCGAGGCCAATTTCTACAGCGGCGAGTTTGCGCTGCTGGCGAAGAACAAGCAGCAGGCGTTGCAGATGCTCAAGCGCGCGGCCAGCGATTGCCCGCGAACCTATATCGAGGCGCCTGCCGCCATGGCGGAGCTGATCGTTCAGCGCTAAAGCCGGATGACACCTTCCCTCAACGCCAGCGGCGGTGCAGCCATAGCCATTGTTCGGGGTGTTCCCGCACCCAGCCCTCGACCACGCTCGTGATCTTCTGCGTCATGCCCTGGATGTCGATATCGCCATTGGCGTCGCGCACCGGCGGGATTTCCTCGGTCAGCTCCGCACGGAAGCGATTTCCGGGAAGGCGGATGACGCGCGTGCCATGCACGGGGCATTCGATCTGGCGAAGCAGGCGGGCCAGCATGGGATTGGCTCTGGTCTTGCGGCCGAAGAAGGTCACCTCGACCCCGCCGGTCAGATATTGATCGACCAGCATGGCGACGTGCTGGCCTTTCTGCAGCGCTTCCGCCAGCCGAAACGGCGCGTCGCGGCCCGCCGGAATCAGGGTTCCCATATTGACCTGGCGCACCTGCTGGATGGCGCGGTCGGCGGAGGCGATGTTCGGCCGGCGATAGAGGATCGCAGCATCGAGCCTGTGGGCGACCGCGGCGAGCGCGGGGAGCTCCCAATTGGCGAGATGGCTTGCGAAAACCAGCGCCGGCTTGCCGTCGGTCCGAAGCTGGCGAAACAGCTCATCGGTGCGTCGGGCAATCTCGATGCGCCCGGGGCGGTCGGGGCTGTCCTCGTCATAGTCCCAGATGTGGTCGATATGGGCGAACTCGGCAGCGACACGGCCGAGATTGTCCCAGACGCCGGCCAATAGGGTTTCGATCTCCTCGGGCGATTTTTCCGGGAAGGCCGCGACAAGATTGGCGCGTCCAATCCTCTGCTCGCGCAGCGCCGGCCCGATCAGGCGCGCGATGCGCCCGAACAGATCGGCGGTCTTGTCGGCATCGAAATAGCGCGTGGTCCGAAGCATGCCGATGGTGAGCGCGCCGACGACGCTCTCGCCGAGCGGCTTGAGGGCGTCGCGAAGCCGGGCCTTGGTACGCGCCAGGGAAGCAGACATGTCGTTCAAGAACGCGCGGGGCCGGTCAGACCGGTTCGCGCGTCAGGATCAGCGAGGCGTTCTGGCCACCGAAGCCGAACGAATTGGACATCACGGCGGTGACTCGGGCATCGCGGGCCTTGTTGCCGACCACGTTGAACTGGATGGTCGGGTCCGGGATCTCGTAGTTGATGGTCGGCGGGATGCGCTGGTGTTCGAGCGTCAGGAGCGAAAACACGGCTTCGACGGCCCCGGCCGCGGAGATGGTGTGCCCCACCATCGACTTGTTCGAGGTGACCGGGATCTGCTTGACGCGCTCGCCGAACACGGTGGAGGTCGTCTGATACTCCATCTTGTCGTTTTCCGGCGTTGCCGTGCCGTGCGCGTTGATATGGTCGATCTGCTCCGGCGTCATTCCGGCGTCGGCCAGCGTCTTGAGCATGCAGCCGATGATCGGCTTGCCGTCGGGGCTGGAGCGGGTGCGGTGGAAGGAATCGGTCAGCTCGCCGCAGCCGGCGACGACGCCCAGGATCGCCGCGCCGCGCGCAGCCGCCGCCTCATAGCTCTCCAGCACCAGGGCGCCTGCGCCCTCCGCCATCACAAAGCCGTCGCGGTTCTTGGAGAACGGCTTCGAGGCCGCCTGCGGCGGCTCGTTCTGCGTCGACAGCGCCGATAGTAGCGAGAAGCGGACCAAGCCTTCCTGGTTCACCGAGGCCTCGGTTCCCGCGCACAGCGCGGCATCGGTCTCGCCGCGGCGGATGGATTCGACGCCGAGCTGGATCGCGGTCGCGCCGGAGGCGCAGGCCGTGGATAGCGAGATCGGCGATCGCTTGGTGCCGAACTTCTCCGCAAGGAAATCGGCGACCGATCCCATCTGGAAACGATGGTGATAGCCCTCGAACTTGCCGCCGCCGCAAATGCCGAGGAGATCGTCATAGCTGAAGTCGGTGGTGCCGAGGGTCCTGCCGAGCTCCTCGCGATGCGGCCATTCGATTTCGACCGGCGGTACCGCAAGGAAGAGGGGCCCGGGAAAATCGCCTTTGCCGCCGATGCCGGCCTGCGCGATGGCTTCCTCGACCGCGAGTTCGGCCAGACGCTCGGAGAGGCCGACCGACGAGAAGGGCTCGACCGCAATGAAGTCGATGGTCCCTGCCATCGTGGTCTTGAGACCTTCGATGGGGAAGCGGGTCAGCGTGCGGATGCCGGATTCGCCGGCGGTAAGCTTGGCCCAATTGTCGATCTTGCCGGCGCCGAGGGAGGTGATCACCCCCATGCCGGTGACGACGACGATCGG
>JAFAUV010000325.1 GCA_019243075.1 Bradyrhizobium sp. | reverse complement strand
GAACAGGCGGCGGATCACCGCGATCGCCTCGTCCTGGCGGTCGCGCTGGGTCATGGGGTCGATGCCGAGCGTATGCGCGTCGGAGGCGAGCGCGCCGGGGCCGGAGCCGAAGATGGCGCGGCCGCCGGTCATGTGGTCGAGCTGCACCATGCGCTGCGCGACATTGAAGGGATGGTGGTAGGGCAGCGAGATCACGCCGGTGCCGAGCTTGATGCGCTTGGTGCGCTCGCCTGCGGCAGCGAGGAACATCTCGGGCGAGGCGATCATCTCCCAGCCCGAGGAGTGATGCTCGCCGCACCAGAACTCGTCATAGCCGAGGTCGTCGAGCTGCTGCACGAAGGCGAGGTCGCGGCGGAATTGCAGCGTCGGATGCTCGCCGATCGGATGGTGCGGGGCGAGGAAGGCTCCGAATTTGAGACGCGCCATGGCCGTTTCCCTGGAATGTTGTGCGGTTATTGCTTGATGCTTTTGTCCGGTCATTGGTAGGCCAGTCGACCCGGCGTTTCAACGCCGGCGCCAGCGGAGCGGCAATGCATTTGGCGGCCGGAAATCGCCTGGACAGGGGCCAAAATCGCTGTTGTTTCGGCATTCAATCCGTCTAAAAGGCGGGTCGCCGGCGATCCGCCGGCGATCCCCATCCTGATCCGGAATAGTCTGTTTTTCCGAGGCTTCTATGAACCTGGCGCCCTCCGCCGCAGCTGTGCCTGCCAATCCGCGAAAGCAGCGGCTGATGGAGGAGATCGAGCAGGGCCTTGATGAGGCCGAGCGCTGGCGCAAGATCAACGCGGCCTATCACGAGGACGATCACAAGTTCATGCGCTTCCTGATCCCGCCGGGCAAGCGGGTGCTGGAGATCGGCTGCGGCACCGGCGAGTTGCTGGCCGCGCTTGAGCCCGCCTACGGCGTCGGCATCGATTTCGGCGCAAAGACATTGGCGCGGGCGCGGGCACGTTTTCCCGGTCTCAACTTCATCCTCGGCGATGCCGAGGATCGCGCCACGCTGCAGGCGATCGAAGGGCCGTTCGACTACATCGTGATCGCCGACACCATCGGCATGTTCGAGGATATCGACGGCACGCTGCGGCTGATCCACCAGCTCTGCGCGCCGTCGACCCGCATCCTGATTTCCTATTACTCCCATCTCTGGGAGCCGGTGCTGAAGAGCGCGGAGGCGTTGGGGCTGCGGCGCAAGCAGCCGACCATCAACTATATCGCAACCGCCGACTTCTTGAACCTGATGGATCTAGCGGATTTCGAGGTGATCAACCGTGAGCAGCGGCAGTTGCTGCCGCTGCGGCTGTTCGGACTCGGGCCGCTGGTCAACAAGTACATCGCTCCGCTGCCGGGCATTCGCAATCTCTGTCTGCGCACCTATCTCGTGGGCCGCCCGGTCAGGCTGTTCCCGGAGCGCAGGCTTTCCGCGAGCATTCTCGTTCCCTGCCGCAACGAGTGCGGCAATATCGAGAATGCGGTCCGGCGCATGCCGCGCTTCGGCAGCGCGCAGGAGATATTGTTCGTGGAGGGCAATTCGAGCGACGGCACGTTCGAGGAGTGCGAGCGCGTGCGCGACGCCTACCGCGGCGTCTGGGACATCACCGTGTTGAAGCAGGACGGCAAGGGCAAGGGCGACGCCGTGCGCAAGGGTTTTGCCGCGGCGAAACACGACGTGCTGATGATCCTGGACGCCGATCTCACCATGCCGCCGGAAGCGCTGCCGAAATATCACGCGGTGATCGAGAGCGGGAAGGCGGATTTCGTCAACGGCACGCGGCTGGTCTATCCGATGGAAAACGAAGCGATGCGGCCGCTCAATTTCATCGCCAACCGCATCTTCGCCTATCTCTTCAGCTATCTCGTCAACACCCGCCTCACCGACACCTTGTGCGGCACCAAGGTGCTGATGCGGAAGGACTACGAAGCGCTGGCGCGGGAGCGCGCCTATTTCGGCAATTTCGATCCGTTCGGCGACTTCGACCTGATCTTCGGCGCCGCCAAGCAGAACCTGAAGATCATCGAGACGCCGATCCACTACAAGGCGCGCACCTTCGGCGAGACCCAGATCTCGCGTTTTCGCGACGGCTGGCTGTTGCTCAAGATGGTCTGGTTCGCCTACCGCAAGCTGAAGGCGATCTAGTACGACTGAGTCATTAAGCTGAGTCAATTTGCCGCGTTTGATTTGATCATGGAATCAGATGCTTGTTGAGCTTTCCGTCGGTCGAGGAGGCTGAGATGGATTGCGGCAATGGAAGGACGATTGCGGATCGTTTTGCGAGGTATGTGAGCGAACTGACGAAGGTAGTGGGGCATGCGGACCGGGCGGGACCGCTGCGGGATTACTGCTCTGGGCTTTTGGCGACGGAAGGGCGTCGCAGCGTGGAGCCGATGGCGGCGGTGACGGCGCCTGGGCGGGTTTC
>JAFAUV010000220.1 GCA_019243075.1 Bradyrhizobium sp. | reverse complement strand
CTCCAGCAACTGCATCGCCGAGCGCGAGGTCTCGATCGAGATGACGTCCGCGTCGAGCGCACCGACCGAGTCGATAATGTCGTTGAACTCGGAGTAGCACATGTGCGTGTGGATCTGGGTCTCGTCCCGAACGCCCGACGAGCAGATGCGAAAACTGTCGACGGCCCAGTCGAGATAGGGTTTCCACTCGGATCGGCGCAGTGGCAATCCCTCGCGAAGTGCGGCTTCATCGATCTGGATCATGCCGGCGCCGGCGGCTTCAAGGTCCTGCACCTCGTCGCGGATCGCAAGCGCGATTTGTCGGCATGCCTCGGCGCGCGGAATGTCGTCGCGAACGAACGACCAGTTCAGGATGGTGACCGGCCCGGTCAGCATCGCTTTCATGGGCCTCTTCGTGAGCGACTGCGCATATTGCCACCACTCGACCGTCATGGGCTCGGGCCGCGATACGTCGCCGAACAGGATCGGCGGCCGCACATAGCGTGAGCCATAGGATTGCACCCAGCCATGGCTCGTGAAAGCGAAGCCGGAAAGCTGCTCGCCGAAATACTGCACCATGTCGTTGCGCTCGAACTCGCCGTGGACCAGCACGTCGAGGCCGATGGTCTCCTGCCAGAGGATGGCCCGTGCCGTCTGCTCCTGCAGGAACGCCTTGTAGGCGAAGTCGCCGAGCGCGCCCCTGGCGTGGGCGGCGCGCGCATTCCTGATTTCGCTCGTCTGCGGGAACGAGCCGATGGTGGTGGTCGGAAACGCCGGCAGGTTGAAGCGCTTGTGCTGCGCGGCGATGCGCTGCGCGAACGGGCTGCGGCGGCGCATCGCCCCGTCGATGGCCTTCCCTCGCCGCGCGACCCTGGCATCATGGATGCGGGGCGAGGATTTGCGCGCGGCAGCGGCGGCATCGGACGCTTTCAGCGCGGCTTCGACCGAGTGACGGCCCCCGGCCAGCGCCGCACCCAGAGCGGCCAGTTCCTCGATCTTCTGCACCGAGAACGCAAGCCAGCCCTTGATTGCGGGATCGAGCTTTTCCTCGAGGGCAAGATCGATCGGCACATGCAGGAGCGAGCAGGAGGGCGCGATCTGCACCCGCTGCTGGCCGAGCCTGGCGATGTCAGGCTCGAGCCGGTCGAGGATGCGGCTCAAGTCCGCGCGCCAGATATTGCGACCGTCGATCACGCTGAGCGAGATCACGCGGTCGCGGGGCAGGGCGGCGAGGGCGGAGAGTTGCTCCGGCGCCCGCACGAGGTCGAGATGCATCCCCGCGACGGGCAGCGCGAAGGCGGTGTCGCGGTTGGGACCAAGGGTGCCGAAATAGCTGGCCAGCATGATCTTGATCTGCGGCACCGCTTTCGCGATCCCGTCATAGGCGCGCTGCAAGGCGTCCTGTGCCGCTTTGTCAAGGTCGAGCACCAGGCAGGGCTCGTCGATCTGCACCCACTCCGCGCCGCGTGCGGTGAGTTCGCGGAGCACGTCGACATAGACCGGCAGCAGCCGATCCAGCAGCGACAGCGGATCGAAGCCCGCTTCCTTGCTTTTGGCGAGCTTGAGGAAGGTGACCGGGCCGACCAGCACCGGCCGGGTTTGATAGCCGAGCGCCTTGGCCTCCTCGTATTCCTCGATCGGCTTGCGCGAGGCGAGGGTAAATTCCTGGTGGGGAGTCAGCTCCGGTACCATGTAATGGTAGTTGGTGTCGAACCACTTGGTCATTTCCTGCGCCGGCACGCCATGGCCGTGATGATGCGCGTGTCCGCACCTTGCATCATGCGCGCTTTCTTCGGCGCCGCGGGCCATGGCAAAATAGGTCGCAAGCGGCACCGCGCCGCCGTTCCAGCCATAAACGTCGGGGATGGCGCCGACCATCACCGAAGTGTCGAGCACCTGGTCGTAGAACGAGAAATCGTTCGACGGCATCACGGTGACGCCGAGCTTCTTCTGCCGCGCCCAGTTGGCGGCGCGCAGCCCGATGCCGGCTTCGATCAGCGAATGTTCGTCGGATGCGCCGGACCAGAAACTTTCGAGCGCGAATTTGAGCTCACGGCGCGGACCGATTCGTGGCATGCCGAGCGTGGCGACGGGAAGCGCGAGAGTGCACATAGCTTCAACCCCTTTGGTTGGGGGCAAAGGCCATGGCGGACGCGTGCAGGGAAGTCGCGCGAGCGACGGCTGCTTAGCGCACCACCGGGACACCCCGCCCGTGGACGAAATATGTTGTCGGGCAGGTCTCCTGGCTCGCGGGTCGTTGCTGCTGTCCGGCCTTCCCGAAGCTGAATGCGCTTCAGTGACATCGATTGGACAGCGGCTCGCCGCTTACAGTTGCGGGGGCAGCGCCGGCATCACACCGGCTTCCCTCTTAGCTCCGGATCGAGCGAGACCCGGAGAACCCTGACAGGACGGGATTATCTGTACGCGGATGGTCCCGTCAACCTCTTGAATCATCGCTGCGGCATCCCTTCGGGAACGATGGTCTCGACGATGGAGGCGTCGAGCGCCTCGTAGTCATGCAGGCCGATCGTTGCGTAGAGTTCGGCGCGCGTCTGCATGCGATCGACGAGCTTGTGAGTACCTCCGTCGCGCGCGATCGCGGCATAGAGTTCCGACTGGGCCTTGTTGGCGACGCGCAGCGCGGACACCGGCCAGATCACCATCGAATAGCCCATCGATTCGAATTCGGCGGCCGTGAAGAACGCCGTTTTACCGAACTCGGTCATGTTGGCGAGCAGCGGCACGCCCGGCATGCGCTTGGCAAAGGCGCGGAATGTCTCTTCGGTGTTGAGCGCCTCGGGGAAAATCGCATCCGCACCCGCTTCCATGTAGAGTTTTGCGCGCGCGACCGCGCCGTCCAGCCCCTCGCTTGCCGCGGCATCGGTGCGGGCGATGATCAGGAGGTCGCGGCGCGCCTTCGCCGCGGCCGCAACCTTCGCCGCCATGTCGTGCGCATCCGCCAGCCTCTTGTCGTTGAGATGCCCGCATTTCTTGGGCAGGATCTGGTCTTCCAGATGCAGCGCGCCGGCGCCCGCCTCTTCGAAGACGCGAACCGCGTGCATGACGTTGAGCGCCTCGCCATAGCCGGTGTCGGCGTCGACCAGCAGCGGCAGTCCCGACGCGCGGACGAGCTGGCGGATGAAGAAGCAGACTTCATCCACCGTGATGATGCCGAGATCGGGCAGTCCCATCGAAGCCGTCATCGCCGCGCCGGAAAGATACAGGCCTTCAAATCCGGCAGCCTTGGCCTGCAGCGCCGCCATGCCATTATGCGCGCCGGGGAGCTTCAGGATGCCTGGCCGCTTCAACAGCTCGCGAAAGCGGCGGCCGGCGGATTCGGATGGCAGATCGGAGGCGACCAGATAGGGCATTCGGCTTCCCTTCAGGCGGCGCGCGCCGATGAGGCGGAGTTGCCCCGCCGATCGAGCGGCACGAACGCTAGGTTTTCCGGCCCGATATAGTTGGCGGAAGGCCGGATGATCTTGTTGTCGGTGCGCTGCTCGATGATGTGAGCCGCCCATCCGGAGGTGCGCGAGATCACAAACAACGGCGTGAACATCGCCGTCGGCACGCCCATCATGTGATACGACACCGCGCTGAACCAGTCGAGATTGGCGAACATCTTCTTGGCCTCGGCCATCACCGCCTCGATCCGCTCGGCGATCTCGAACATCTTCATGGAGCCGGCTTCGCGCGACAGCCGCCGCGCGACCTCCTTGATCACCTTGTTGCGGGGATCGGCGATCGTATAGACGGGATGGCCGAAGCCGATGACGACCTCGTTGGCCGCGACACGGCGGCGGATGTCCGCTTCCGCGTCCTCGATGCCGCCATAGCGCTTCTGCACCTCGAAGGCGACTTCATTGGCGCCGCCATGTTTTGGGCCGCGCAGCGCGCCGATCGCGCCGGTGATGGCCGAATAGATATCGGCGCCGGTCCCGGCAATCGAGCGCGCCGTGAAGGTCGATGCGTTGAACTCGTGCTCGGCATAGAGGTTGAGCGAAGTGTGCATGGCGCGGACATGGGACCCGGACGGCGTGCGCCTGTGCAGGAGATGCAGGAAATGTCCGCCGATCGTGTCGTCGTCGGTCTCGACGTCGATGCGCCGGCCGTTCTGCGCGAAATGATGCCAGTACAGCAGCATCGAGCCGAGCGAGGCCATCAGGCGGTCGGCGATGTCGCGCGCACCGGGGTGGTTGTGGTCGTAGGCTTCCGGCAAGACGCAGCCGAGCGTCGAGACGCCGCTGCGCATGACATCCATGGGGTGAGCGGCGGCGGGCAGGGCTTCCAGCGCGCTGCGCACCGCAAGCGGCAAGCCCCGCAGGCTCTTCAGCTTGGCCTTGTAGGCCGCCAGTTCCGCCGCCGTCGGCAGGCTGCCGTGAACCAAGAGGTGCGCAATCTCCTCGAACTCGCAGCTTTCCGCGACATCGAGGATGTCGTAGCCGCGATAATGCAGGTCATTGCCGTTGCGTCCGACCGTGCAGAGCGCTGTGTTGCCGGCGACGACGCCGGAGAGTGCGACCGATTTCTTCGGTGCCGGCTTTGCGGGTTCGGCAGTCTCGTTGGCCATGACGTCCTCCCTCTATTCCGCGGCGACCGGGCGGCCGGCGGGCACGCCTTGCCAGTCGAAAATGCCTGACGATGCGGCCGTCCCGAGTTGCGTTTGCCCAGCCGTGAAGGTGAGACCGCCGAGCTCTTCGGAGCCCAGTTCGGGAAGGCGCTCCACCAGAGCGAGGAAACGATCCTGCTCGCCGGTGGCGATGATGCCCTCGCCGAGGCTGCGGAACTTGGCGATGTATTGCGGCCGCGCGAACGGGCGCGCGCCGAGCGGGTGAGCGTCGGCCACCGCGATTTCGTCGGTAATTACCGAGCCGCCCCTCAGCGTTACCACCACCTTGCCGCCAAAAGCCTTTTCTTTTGGATCATGGCTATGGTAGCGCCGCGTCCAGCGCGGGTCCTCGACCGTGGAAATCTTGTGCCAGAGCGCCACCGTCTCCGCGCGCGCGGCGCGCTCGGGCGCGTAGGATTTGCGGTGATGCCAAGCTCCATCCTCGAGCGCAACGGCGAAGATATACATGATGGAATGGTCGAGCGTTTCGCGGCTCGCCTTCGGATCCATCTTTTGCGGGTCGTTGGCGCCGGTGCCGATCACATAATGCGTGTGATGGCTGGTGTGGATCACGATGCTCTCGATCGCGGTGAGATCGCCGATTCTGGGTCGCATCCTGCGCGCGAGATCGATCAAAGCCTGGCTCTGATATTCGGCCGAATGCTCCTTGGTGTAGGTGTCGAGAATGGCGCGCTTGGGCTCGCCAGGCTCCGGGAGGGCCACGGCATATTCCGCCTTCGGCCCCGACAATAGCCATGCAATGAAGCCGTCTTCGCCTTCCCAGGCAGGCGAGGGCGCGCCTTCGCCGCGCATCACGCGGTCGACGGCTTCAATGGCCATCTTGCCGGCGAAAGCCGGCGCATAGGCCTTCCAGCTCGAAATCTCGCCCTTGCGCGACTGCCTTGTCGTGGTCGTGACATGCAGCGCCTGCTGCACGGCCTGATAGATCGTCTCGGTCGGCAGCTTCAGAAGCGTGCCGATGCCTGCGGCCGCCGACGGGCCGAGATGGGCGATATGGTCGATCTTGTGTTCGTGCAGGCAGATGCCTTTGACGAGATCGACCTGGATTTCGTAGCCGGTCGCCAGCCCGCGAATGAGCGCGGCGCCGTCCAAGCCGCAATGCTGGGCGACCGCCAGGATCGGCGGAATGTTGTCGCCGGGGTGGGAGTAATCGGCGGCTAGGAAGGTGTCGTGGAAATCCAGCTCGCGCACGGCCACGCCGTTGGCCCATGCCGCCCATTCCGGCGAGATGCGTTGCGATGGCGGCAGCCCGAATACGGTTGCCCCGGGCCGATAGGGATGCGCGAGCGCCTGCGCCCGCGCGCTTGCCACCGGACGCCGCGCCACCGAAGCCGCCGCCACCGCTGCATTGTCGATGATGCGGTTGCCGATCATCTCGATCACATCAGGCTCGACGGCGACGGGATCGGACGCCACTTGCGCGATCTTCCAGGCGAGCTGGTCCGCGCGCGCGAGATTCTCGGACGATTTGTGGGTTCGTACGTGGTGCGACTTCACGACTGGATTCCTCTCGACTGCATCCGGCGGAAGCGAAGCCACTGGTGCCGGCCTGCCGTGCTCATCCACCGCAACCCTTCAAACAAGCCGCGCATCGCTGCTGCGGCGACCCGATAGCAGCGGCTCCGCGACAACCTCGACCGCGGTCGTCATGGACGAGCAACGTCCGCTTGGCCTTGCAACTTTGTTCTATTCCGCAATATCTGCAATAGGGAAGGGCGCGAATAGTGCTGAAATTGCGGAAGTTTGCGAAACGGAAGCCGCAAATTTGCAAAGGTTGCAAAGTCTGGACGGAGGGCGTCGTGAGAAAGCCTTATATGGGGATTCGGCTCAAACGGCTGCGGGAAGAGCGCCGGCTGACGCAGCAGGGGCTCGCGTCGGCCATCGGAATTTCGCTGAGCTATCTCAACCAGCTCGAGAACAACCAGCGTCCGCTGACGCTTCCGGTCCTGCTCAAGCTCAATGCGGCGTTCGGCGTGGACGTTCAGCTTTTCTCGGAGGACGAAGAAGCCCGGCTCGTCGCCGATCTTCGTGAGACGTTGTCCGATCCGCAACTTGGGGAGACGATTTCCACAGCCGAACTGCGCGAGTTGGCGGTCAACATGCCCGCGGTCGGGAGGGCGCTCGTCGGCCTCAACCGAAGATACCGGCAGGCGATCGAGCAGAGTGCGGCGCTGGCCGCCCGCCTCGGCGAGGATCGCCAGGCGGAAACCGCGATCCTGCCGTCGACCCCTTACGAGGAAGTGCGCGACTTCTTCTATGCCCGGCACAACTACATCGCCGAGCTCGACGACGCCGCCGAACGGCTGGCGCAGGAATTGGCGGGTTCGGGCAGGCTGACGCCCGCCATACTCGTCGAATATCTGCGCGGCAAGCACGGGGTCACCGTCGACCTGGACGATGCATCGAACGGTGCCCATCGCTGGTTCGATCCCGAAAACCTGACGCTGCATGTCTCGCGCCGGCTGGAGCCGGGCCAGCAGGCCTTCCAGCTCGGGACCCAGATCGCCATGCTCGCAATCGAGATGGAATTGTCGGCGCTGGTCGACCGCGCGGGCTTCACCAACAAGGATACGTGCGGGCTCGCCCGCATCGGTCTCGCCAATTATTTTGCCGGCGCACTGATCATGCCCTATGGCCGATTTCTGGCGGCCGCCAAGGCGATGCGCTACGACATCGATGAGCTCGGCCAGGAGTTCGGCGTGGGCTTCGAGACGGTCTGCCACCGCCTGAGCACCCTGCAGCGGCCGTCCGCACGCGGCGTCCCGTTCTTCTTCATCCGCGTCGACCGCGCCGGCAACATCTCAAAGCGCCAGTCCGCGACCGACTTTCATTTCTCCCGGATCGGCGGCACCTGTCCGCTCTGGAATGTCTATGAAGCGTTCGCCAGTCCCGGCCGCGTCCTGACCCAGCTTGCGCGGATGCCGGATGAGCGCACCTATCTCTGGATCGCCCGCACCGTCTCGCACCGAAGCGGCGGTTATGGGTCGCTCAGCAAGACGTTCGCGGTAGCGCTGGGCTGCGATACCAGGCATGCGGACGAACTCGTCTATTCGCGAGGGCTGAGCGTTCACGATCCTGCATCCGCCACTCCCATCGGCATGGGCTGCAAGGTATGTGAACGTGCCGAATGTCCCCAGCGCGCCTTTCCGCCGCTTGGCCGCCCGCTGATGATCGACGAGAAGCAGTCTCGCTTCGCGCCCTACGCTGCGTCCAGGCGATGAGAGGCGCCTCTTTTTCAGCCACGGCAAAACACGGCTCGGCCTCTCCTTGTCCTCTCCCGGCCCGATTCGTCCTGGGCCAACCGCCGCAGCGCTGGCGGGAGCAACCCCACATTCCACAGGCAATCGCCGCCAGAGCCTTAATCAGTCATTGACACATTGCTGGCAATGATACCACATATGGAGGTCACGGTCCGCCTGATCGCAAGATTTGGTGGCTAAGAGGGAAGTCGGTGAATCGCGCATCTGCCAGCGAAAATCCGGCGCTGCCCCCGCAACTGTAAGCAGCGAGTTGCTTTCCGAACCTTACGTCACTGATGCGGATCGCATCGGGAAGACCAGGGAGCAACGGCGACCTGCGAGCCAGGAGACCTGCCGCGACAGTACAACACGTCCACGGGCGGGGTGTCCCGGCGGCCGCTCGCAGTCTCGCGCCGGTGCCTTGCCGCCGACAAATGCAGCGTCGCCTCTGGCATCCAGCCCCAACACATCACGGGGACTGCATTGATGTCACTCTCTCTCGAACGCGAAGCCAAATCCGCTCCCGTCATTCAACTGCGTCCCGAAGCACTCGCCGTTCCCGAAGCGCAGCCGCCGATGCAGATTATCCGGCGCAACGGCACGGTGTCCCGATTCGACGCCACCAAGATTTCGGTCGCGATGACCAAGGCGTTCCTTGCGGTCGAGGGCCACACCGCCGCAGCGTCGCGCCGCGTGCATGAGATCGTCGAGGAATTGACCGCCGAGGTCGTGAGCGCGCTGTCGCGCCGCATGAACGAGGGGCGCACCTTCCATATCGAGGACGTGCAGGATCAGGTCGAGCTCGCGCTGATGCGCAGCGAGCACCACAAGGTGGCGCGCGCCTATGTGCTGTACCGCGAGGAGAGGTCGCGCCAGCGCAAAGAACAGGAAGCCGCGAAGACGGCAAAGCGAGCCGCCGAGCCGGTCATTCATGTCGCCATGCCGGATGGTTCCAGGGTGGCGCTCGATGACGCACGGTTGGCGTTCATCATCGACGAGGCTTGTGCCGGCCTCGACGGCGTCGAGGCCGCGCCCGTCATCGCCGAGACGCAGTGAAATATCTATGATGGCATCAGCCAGGACGAGCTGGCGCTCGCCTCGGTGATGGCCGCACGCACGCTGGTGGAGCAGGAGCCGAATTACGCCTATGTCAGCGCGCGGCTGTTGCTCGACAAGCTCCGCACCGAGGTCCTGTCCCATGTGCTGGGCGCGCCGACCAGCGCCTCGCAGGCCGACATGGCGATCCGCTACCGCGACTATTTCCCGGCCTATATCAAGGCCGGCATCGAGGCCGAACTGCTCGATCCCGAGCTCGGCCGCTTCGACGTGAACCGGCTCGCGGCGGCGTTGCAGCCCGAGCGCGACCTCGCGTTCCAGTTCCTGGGGCTGCAGACGCTCTACGACCGCTATTTCCTGCATGTCCATGGCAATCGCATCGAATTGCCGCAGGCCTTCCTGATGCGCGTCGCCATGGGGCTCGCGCTCCGCGAGATCGACCGCGAGACCCGCGCGATCGAGTTCTACGATCTGTTGTCGTCGTTCGATTTCATGGCCTCGACGCCGACGCTCTTCAACTCGGGTACGCTGCGGCCGCAGCTCTCGTCCTGCTTCCTCACCACCGTCGCCGATGATCTCGACGGCATCTTCAAGTCGATCAAGGACAACGCGCTGCTCGCCAAATATTCCGGCGGCCTCGGCAACGACTGGACCCGCGTGCGCGGATTGGGAGCGCACATCAAGGGCACCAATGGCGAAAGCCAGGGCGTGGTGCCGTTCTTGAAAGTCGCCAACGACACCGCGATCGCGGTCAACCAGGGCGGCAAGCGCAAGGGCGCGGTCTGCGCCTATCTGGAGACCTGGCACGTCGACATCGAGGAATTCCTCGATCTGCGCAAGAACACCGGCGACGATCGGCGCCGCACCCACGACATGAACACCGCGAACTGGGTGCCGGACTTGTTCATGCAGCGCGTCGAAGCCGACCGCGAATGGACGCTGTTCTCGCCGGACGAGACGCCCGACCTGCACGATCTCTACGGCAGGGTCTTTGCCGATCGTTACGCCTTCTATGAAGCCAAGGCCAGGCGCGGCGAGATGCGCGTGTTCAGGCAGGTCCGCGCCGTCGATCTCTGGCGCAAGATGCTGACCATGCTGTTCGAGACCGGCCATCCCTGGATCACCTTCAAGGATCCCTGCAATCTGCGTTCGCCGCAGCGCCACGCCGGCGTGATCCATTCCTCCAATCTCTGCACCGAGATCACGCTGAACACGTCCGACGACGAGACCGCGGTCTGCAATCTCGGTTCGGTCAATCTCGCCAATCATGTCCGGGACGGCGAGATCGACGACATCAGGCTGCGGAGGACGGTGACCACGGCGATGCGCATGCTCGACAACGTCATCGACATCAACTTCTACACCATTCCCGAGGCGCGGCGCTCGAACTTGCGGCATCGCCCGGTCGGCCTCGGCCTGATGGGCTATCAGGACGCGCTGCATGCGCTGCGGATCGCAGTTGCCTCCGACGCCGCGGTCGCCTTCGCCGACACCAGCATGGAGGCGATTTCCTATCATGCGATCTCGGCCTCGGTCGATCTCGCCGCCGAACGCGGCCGTTATCCCTCGTTCGACGGCTCGCTGTGGAGCACGGGCATCCTGCCGATCCACTCGATCGAATTGGTCGCAGAGGCCCGCGGTGGGCTCGACATGGATCGCTCCTCCACACGTGACTGGAACGCTCTGCGCGCGCGCGTCGTCTCGGTCGGCATGCGCAATTCCAACGTCATGGCGATCGCGCCGACCGCCACCATCTCCAACATCTGCGGGGTGGCGCAGTCGATCGAGCCCGCCTACCAGAACCTCTATGTCAAATCGAACATGTCCGGAGACTTCACCGTCGTGAATGCGTTCCTGGTCCGCGACCTGAAGGAGAGGGGGCTTTGGGACGAGGTGATGGTCAACGACCTCAAATATTTCGACGGCAGCGCGGGCGCGATCGATCGCATCCCCGACGATCTCAAGGCGCTCTATGCGACCGCCTTCGAGATCGACAGCTTCTGGCTGATCGAGGCGGCCTCGCGGCGGCAGAAGTGGATCGACCAGGCGCAGTCGCTCAACCTCTATATCGCCAATCCGTCCGGCAAGAAGCTCGACTCGCTGTACCGGCTGGCCTGGTCGCGCGGATTGAAGACGACCTACTATCTGCGCTCGCGCAGCGCCACCCATGTCGAGAAGTCGACGCTGAAGGGCACCGACGGCAAGCTCAACGCCGTGTCATCGGTCGCGCTGCTGTCGCCGGCCGCCGAGCTTGCGGGCGGCGCGGCCTGTTCGATCGACAATCCCGACTGCGAAGCCTGCCAGTAAGCGGCCAACAAAAAGACAAGCCAAAGGACAACCGACATGCTTGACTGGTCAGAAAGTGCGGCCTCCGCGCGCCAGATGCACCGCTCCCGCGCTGCGGCACCACTGCTAGCCAGCGACCCTCCTGGCCTCGGCAGCATCGATCGCCACGGCGGCCGGGTTTCGGCCGACGAGAAGCGGATGATCAATTGCCGCGCCGACGTCAATCAGTTGCTGCCGCTCAAATACAAATGGGCATGGGAGAAATATCTCGCCGCCTGCAACAATCACTGGATGCCCACCGAGGTTTCGATGCAGTCCGACATCGCGCTATGGAAATCGCGCGACGGCCTCATCGAGGAGGAGCGGCGTGCGATCAAGCGCAATCTCGGCTTTTTCGCCGCGTCGGAGTCGCTCGTCGCCAACAACATCGTGCTGGCGATCTATCGCCACCTGACCAATCCCGAATGCCGGCAATATCTGCTCCGCCAGGCCTTCGAGGAGGCGGTGCACACCCATACCTTCCAGTACATCGTCGAAAGTCTCGGCCTCGACGAGGGCGAGCTGTTCAACATGTACCGCGAGGTGCCCTCAATCACCGACAAGGCGGCGTGGGCGATCAAGCACACCCAGCATCTCGACGATCCCGACTTCAAGACCGGCACGCCGGCGGCCGACCAGGCCTTCCTGCGCGATCTCGTCGCCTTCTACGTCATCTTCGAGGGCATGTGGTTCTATACCGGCTTCGCGCAAATCCTCTCGCTTGGCCGGCGCAACAAGATGGTCGGGATCGCCGAGCAGTACCAGTACATCCTTCGCGACGAGAGCATTCATCTGAACTTCGGCATCGATGTGATCAACCAGATCAAGATCGAGAACCCGCATCTGTGGACGCCGGAGTTCCAGGAGCAGGCGCTCAACATGATCCGCGAGGCGACCGAGCTCGAGATCCGCTACGCGCACGACACCATGCCGCGCGGCGTGCTCGGCCTCAACGCCGGCATGTTCAACGAGTACATGAAATTCATCGCCAACCGCCGCTGCGCGCAGATCGGCCTGAAGCAGCTCTATCCGGGCGCCGAGAATCCGTTCCCGTGGATGAGCGAAGTGATGGATCTCAAGAAGGAGAAGAACTTCTTCGAGACGCGCGTCACGGAGTATCAGACGGGTGGGGCGTTGAGTTGGGACTAACGATTAAACACGGACTCGACTAAGAAGACGCCGACGATGGTCTTAGCGCAGATCGAGCACGATTCCGCTAACGACGGCGTTTTCATCGAAATTCGGAGCCCCGGCGACTTCTCCAAGGTTCCGAATTTCGTTGATAACGTAAAGGTTGAGCCCGCCGACCTCGAACGGTT
>JAFAUV010000222.1 GCA_019243075.1 Bradyrhizobium sp. | reverse complement strand
CGGCGCGGCCGCCCGACATCAGGTCGAGGGTGGCGAAGCGCCGCGCGACATCGAAGGGCTCGTAATAGGTGGTCGAGCAGGTCGAGCCCAGCCCGAGCTTTTCGGTCACCATGCCCATCGTGGTGAGCACGATCAGCGGGTCCATCTTCACGCAGCGGATGCCGTATTCGACGGTATGGGCATGGTCGTTGCCATAGCGGTCCGGCATCGCGAGGCGATCGTCGAAGAATGCCATGTGAAACTTGCCGGTTTCGAGAATGCGCGCGATCTCCTGGTAATAATCCGCCGACATGGAATCATCGCGCGATTCCGGATGCCGCCAGGAACTCGGCAAGTTCGTGCAGTTCTGCGCCTGCAGGAAGCCGACCATCGCCATTTGCCGTGTCATCTTGCTCTCCCTGTTTGCCCGGCCGCGCCCTACGCGAGATCGAGCTCTTTGGCGATTCTGTATTCGCCGGCGAGCGAGCGCAGCTTGTCCCAGGTCGCATCCTCGATCTCGATGCCGTTCTTGCGGCGCTCCTGCTCGCGCAAGTACTCGATCTCGCCGGGATAGAACACGCCGCGCGAGCCTTCGGATGGCGGGGTCGATTTCAGGTAACGCGCGAACTCGGCGACCTCGCGTCTGAAATCCTTCAACGGGCGGAAGGCGGCTACGTTGAACACAGCCATAAAGCATCCGTCATTGTGCCGTCCGGTCGGCTCGACGCCGAAGCCGAGACCGGTGAGCAGGCCGCACAGCACCTCGACCATCGCGGCCAAGCCGCTGCCCTTGTAGCCCTCGCTGCCGCCGAGCGGCAGTAGCGCGCCGCCCTTGCGATATTGCGCGGGATCGGTGGTTTGGCGGCCCTCGGCGTCAATGATCCATCCCGTGGGGATTTCCTCCCGGCGCGCAACCGCGAGCGCGATCTTGCCGGCGGCGACCGCCGACGTCGCCATATCGAGATAGAACGGCGCTTCGAGCTCGGAGGGGACCGCAATCGAGATCGGATTGGTGCCGAGGCGCGCCTCGCGACCGCCGAAAGGGGCGACATGCTTGGGCGAGCGGCCGGAATCGGCGGTGGCAAGACCGATCATGCCTTCGCGCATCGCCATCATCGGGTAATGCGCGAGCCGTCCGACATGGCTCTGCCGGAACACCGTGCAGGCCGCGACATTGGCGGTCTTGGCCTTGGCGATCGTCAGTTCCATGGCCTTGGCGTTGACATGGAAGCCGAAGCCCCAATGGCCGTCGATCACGGTGGTGGTCGGCGATTCCTGCACGATCGTCCATTTGGCGCCGGGCACGATATGGCCGGCCTTGACGCGGTCGATATAGGTCGGGATCGCGATCACGCCGTGGGAATCGTGGCCGGCGAGGTTGGCATTGACGCAGCCGGATGCGACCGCATTGGCCTCCTCATCCGACGCGCCCGCGGCTTTGAGTAGCGCCGCGCCGATGCGGGTGAGACGGTCGGCCTGGATGATCGGCATGGGATTTCCTCGAGATGCCTGGGTGGAACGCAGGTCTTGCTTGTTGTCGGGACGATATCGTCTCAAACGCTTCGCTTCAGGGCAAGGGCCCGGCAACCTGTCCGCCATGCCCGGAACGCCCGTCGGCAGGGCCGGATTTCATTGCACGGAACGGGGACGGACAACCCGGAGAGGATTTGTAAACCTTGATTGCGGTCAAGCTCGCCAGTTCTGCGCGGCGAATTTATCGGCTCTTGGCGCGGCATTTACTTTGAATCGCGGTTTAAAGCGGCTCATAACTTCCGTTTAGGCGTCTGCCCCGCACAACGGCCTCCAGGGATCGCCATATTGCCTGGGGGAGCTATTGACGTTGCCGACCGCACTCGCGCGTACGTTCGCCGCGCTCAGCGCAACCAACGAAGCGATCCTGTACGCGAAATCGCCGGACGAGTTGTACCGCAAGGTGTGTGAAGCCGCTTTTTCGAGTGGCGACTTCCTGGCGACCGCCGTGTTTTTGCTGGAGGAAAGCACCGATTTCCTGCGCTTTGCCGCCGGTTTCGGCGAGGACATCGCGCGGCTGTGCAGCATCAATATCTCCATTGTCGAGGGGAGGCCGGAGGGAGCCGGTGTCTGCGGCCAGGCCTTTCGCGCCGGCGAGGTGGTCGTGAGCAATGATTTCCTGAACGACCCGCGCTCCTTGGCCTGGCGCGACGGGGCCCGCAAGAGCGGCGTCGGCGCCGCGGCCGCGGTGCCGCTCACCTGCCAGGGGCGCTGTATCGGCGTTCTGCTGGTCACGCGGCGCGAGGCAGGTTCGCTCAACGACGACATTGTCTCGATGCTCCAGCGCATGTCGGCGAATATCTGCTTTGCGCTCGAGAATTTCGCCATCGAGACCGCGCGCAAGGACGGCGAACGTGCGCTGCGACGGATGAACCTGATGTTCGGCGCGATCAGCGCCACCAACGAGGCGATCCTGCGCGCCAAGACCGAGCAGGAGCTCTATCAGCGCGTTTGCGATGCCGCTTCTCACGCCGGCAAGGCGATCGCGGCCGTGGTGATGCTCCCCGAGGAACGCTCGACCCGGCTGAAGGCCGCCGCCAGCGCCGGCGCCAGCGCCGATCTGGTCACGCAGTCGCGCTATTCGGTCGATCCGGACGATATCCATGGTGGCGTCTGCGGCACGGCGTTCCACACGCAAAAACCCTTCGTCGACGGCGATGTGGTCAATTCCGCGCATGGCGAGCCGTGGCGGCGGGCCGGCCGCAGCAGCGGCACGGTCGCATGCGTCGCAGTTCCCCTGGTCAAGAACGGCCAAAGCGTCGGCGTCCTGATGTTCTTTGTCGGCCGGTCCTGGGCGGCGGACGAGGAGGTCGTCGCGGTGCTGGCGCGGATGGCCGAAAACGTGTCGTTCGCACTGGACAATTTCCAACGCGCCGCCGAAAAGGCGAAAGCCGACGACCAGAAGGAGCGGCTGGCGCGGATGCTGGTCTCGCTCAGCGCGACCAACGAGGCGATCATGCGCGCCAAATCGCGCAGCGAGCTGTTCGAGCTGGTGTGCGAATCGGTGGCGCAGGGCGCCAAATTCACCTCGACCTGCATCGCGCTGGCGCGGCCCGACAGCGAATATCTCGATTTGGTCGCGGTCGCAGGACCTACCGCCGAGAACACGAGGAAGGTCCGGCTGTCGCGCAGTGCCGGCCATCCCGAAGGACGCGGCCTTTCCGGCACGGCCTTCCGTACGCGACAGGCCTGTATCAGCAATGATTATCTGAGCGATCCGCGCGGCATTGCCTTCCATGCCATGGCCCGCAGCGACGGCGCCAAGTCCGGCGCGGCGTTTCCGCTTAGGGTTGGCGGCGATGTCGTCGGCATCATGCTGTTCCTGTCGGCGGAGCGGCACACCTTCACGCCAGAATTCGCCGAGCTGCTGCAACGGCTCGCCGACAACGTATCGTTCGCGCTGGAGAATTTCGACCGCGCCGACGCAAAGCACCGGGCGGACGAACGCATCGAATATCTCGCTTCGCATGACAGCCTGACCGGTCTGCCGAACCGCGAGATGTTCAACGGCCTGCTGCGTCACACGATCGAGCGCGCGCGCCGGCACGAGCGGCGGTTTGCCCTGCTGTTCATCGACCTCGACCGATTCAAGATCATCAACGATTCACTCGGTCACGATGCCGGTGACGTGTTGCTGGTGGAAGTCGCCGGCCGCCTGCGCGGAGCCCTGCGGGCGGACGACGTGGTGGCGCGGCTCGGCGGCGACGAATTCGTCGTCATTGTTGCAGACGGCTGCGACCGCGGCGACATCGAGCGCCTTGCCGCCGTCCTGCTGTCGCTGCTCGCCGAGCCGGTGCAACTGGGCGGCCACGAGTGCCATACCACGGCTTCGATCGGCATCGCCATCTTTCCCGACAACGGCAGCGATGCGCAGACGCTGACAAAGAGCGCCGACGTGGCGATGTATCTTGCCAAGGAAGACGGCAAGAACGGCTTCCGCTTCTGCAACGGCGAGGTGAGGGCGCAGTCGATCGAGCGGCTGAAGCTGGAGACCGAATTGCGCCACGCCGTCGAGCGCGACCAGTTCTCGCTGCACTACCAGCCGAAAGTGGAGATGGCGAGCGGTCGGATCACGGGCGTCGAGGCGCTGCTGCGCTGGGCTCATCCGCAGCTCGGTCTGGTGCCGCCGGCGCAGTTCATTCCGCTGGCCGAGGAGACCGGGCTGATCGTGCCCATCGGCCGCTGGGTGCTGCGGCAGGCCTGCGCGCAAAACATGGCCTGGCGGCGTCGCGGCCTGCGCCCGGTGTCGATGGCGGTGAACCTGTCGCCGCGGCAATTCGCCGACGAGCACCTGCTCGACGACATCGACGGGGCGCTGCTCGCTAGCCGCATGTCGCCGGCGCTGCTGCAGCTCGAGGTGACCGAAAGCATGGTGATGCGCAACGTGGCGCGCGCCGTCCGGGTGCTCGATGCCATCCGCAGCCGGGGCATTCGCCTTGCGATCGACGATTTCGGCACCGGCTATTCGTCGATGTCGCTGATGAAGCAACTACCGATCGATACCATCAAGATCGACCGCTCCTTTGTCCGCGACCTGCCGCGCGACCCGGAGGATCAGGCGATCGCGCAGGCGATCATCAGCATGGGGAAGGCGCTCGGCATGACCATCGTCGCTGAAGGCGTCGAGAGCGCAGAGCAGCAGGCGTTCCTGCGCGACCACCATTGCGACGAGATGCAGGGTTATCTGTTCAGCAGGCCGCTGCCGCCCCGCGAGCTCGCCAAATTGCTGCGCTCGCCGCCGACGCTTGCTTCACCGCCGCTGCAGCCGGACGCACCCGATGAGCCAGCCGCGCCGCCGCAGGCGAAAAAAGCCGCCCGCTGAACTCCGCCGCTATCTCTCTTCCGGCACCTCCGTCGCGGTGGCTGGGCCTTCGCCCATGATCAAGAGCACCGCGTCCTCGTCCTTGGCGCCGTCCCAATGCACCTGCTTGCCGAAGTGGGTGACGAAGCTGCCGGCCGGCATTGGTACCGAACCGTGCTCGGGATCGAATCTCGGACCCGTTCCAACCCACCACGTGCCTTTCAGCACGACGATGTAGCGGTCGTTGGGATGAAAATGCGGATGGCTGAAATGATCGCCCTTGGTCCATTTGTTGTAGACCATGTAGAAGCCGGGCTTTGAGGGATCGCCGACCACGACCGCGCTTTGCGCGCCGGCCGCATTGACCGGTCCCCACGGAATCTGGTCCGGCAACTTGTAGACGAGCGCGGCCGGATTGAGCTCGGCGGCCGATCCGATGCTCAACGTCACTGCCAGAGAGATCGGCAGCGCGAGGTATCGCCAGAGCCGGTTGATCGCCGTCATTACACCCTCCCTGATATTTTCTTGACGCCGGAGTACGCGAGCTTGTTGCTTGTCATGCTATCTGCTTGCCTCGTCGCGGCGCAAGGCACGAAGGCGTGTGTCTGCCTTGCGCACAGAACGCAGTTGCAGCATCGAAGCTGCGTTTGTATGACACGCGCTCTGCTATTTCCGAGCACAAACAAAAAAGGGAGGACTCCTGATGCGATACGGATTGCGGATGGTGGCCGCCGGGCTCTTGATCGGCGCTGCTGCGCTTTATGCCGGCGCGGCATGCGGCGCGGACGACGGCTGGGTCACGCTGCTCGACAAGGGCAACAAGGGTGACTGGAACGAGGTCGGCAAGGCCAATTGGGAGATGAAGGACGGCGTGCTCGCCGCCGACCAGCTCCAAGGCAAGGATCCCGCTTATCTCGTCAGCAGGAATGCCTACAAGGATTTCCGGATCTACGCGGAGTTCTGGGTCGACGAGCAGGCCAATAGCGGCATCTTCATCCGCTGCGAGCAGCCGGAAAGCATCGGTGCCAAGACCTGCTACGAGGTCAACATCTTCGACAAGCGGCCGGACCCAAGCTACGGCACCGGCGCCATCGTCGACACCGCCAAGGTCAATCCGATGCCGAAGGCCGCCGGCAAATGGAACACCTATGAGATCAGCGCGCAGGGCCCGCACCTGGTCGTCACCCTCAACGGGCAGAAGACCGCCGACGTGCAGGACACCACGCATCTCAATGCGGGACCAATTGCCCTGCAATACGGCTCCGGCGTGGTGAAGTTCCGGCTGGTGAAGATCAAGCCGCTGTAGCCGGCGCCCATGCAAGGCTCGCGCCGCCTTCAATGGCGGGGGCGATCGCTCATGGGCTTGCGTGACGCGCCCGACCGGTATGGGACGGCCGGCTTTGGTTGAACAACAGATAGAGCGCGCGCGGATTGGTGGTGAAGTAGCGCCAGAACAGCCGGCGCGGCTCGAGCCAGATGCGCCAGGCCCATTCAAGGCCCAGCGCCTGCATCCATTGCGGCGCGCGGACGCGGCTCCCGGACAGGAAGTTGAACAAGCCGCCGGAGGTCTTGATGACGCCGACATTGAAGAGCCGCGGCGTGAACTCCTCGATAAAGGCCTGCTCGTAGGGAACGCCGAGCGCCACCCAGAGATAGTCGGGTGCGAGCGCATTGATCTCGTCGATCTTGGCCTGCAGTGCCTCGCCGCGGAGATAACCGTGGCAATGCCCGACAATTTTCAGGGTCGGGTGCCGCGCCTGGACGTTGGCGACGGCCGCGGCATTTTCCGCCTCGTTGGCGCCGAACAGGTAGAAGGTCAGCCCGGCGGACGCAGCCTTGCGCGCGACCACGTCGAACAGGTCGGTGGTGGCGACGCGCTCCGGAAGCGGCGTCTTCGATTTCAAGCGCGACACCGTGACCAGCGGCTGGCCATCGGCATTGATGAGGTCGGCGGCGCGGAATAGCCGATCGGTCATCGGCTCGGTCGAGCAGCGCGCAAGCACTTCGCCGTTGGCCGAGGTGAGATAGAGCGGCCGGCCGACCCGGCGATGCGGGAACGCCATTTCGATCATGAAATTCGCGGTCTGCTCGACGTCGAGCACGGCAAGCCGCAATCCGCCCAGCGTAATGCGGGGGATGTCCGCGGTCGCAGCACGTCCAATCGGGTTCTGCCGGCGCTCAAGCATATTGCCTGCTCTGCTGCCCTGCCGGGCTGGGTGAGGTGAGCTCGTTCAGGATCACGCCGGCGAGCTTGTTCTGCGCCGGGCCGAGCGAAGCGATGATATCTTCCATCGCCTCGTTGATGTCTGGGTTGACCGGCAGTGCGGCCACAATGCCATCGGCAAGCTCGAGCAGCTCGCGGTCGGCCGCTGCCAAGGGCAGCGCCGGGCCATCCAGGATGACGAGGTCGTGGCTTTTGGCCGCGCGCGCCTGCGCGATGCTGCGGCGGATCGCGTCGCTGGCCTTGTCGTCGCTAGCCTTGGCGGATGGCAGGATGGAAATGCCGTTCGCGGTCGTGATCGCACCCAGCGCCTTGCCGCCGAGCGAGAGCCAGCCGAGGCGGTTGCGCTCGTGGCTGCCGAGTCCGGCCAGCTTTTTGGAGAGCGCGTGGCTTCTGTGATCGGCGTCGATCATCAGCACGCGGGCGCCGTCGGCGGCGACGGCGAGCGCGAAATTGAGCGCAGCCACGCAGCGGCCGGTGCAATCGTCTGCACCGATCACGGCGACGACCGACGCGGCTCCTTCAGGCACACGGCGGCTGACGGAATAGCGGATGTCGCGCAGCGATTTGCGGAATGTGGTCAGTGGAAAGCCCGGGCGCAGCGTCGGCCAGCCAAATCGCATGACGTCGGGCGCGCCGACGTTGCCAAGGATGCCGGCGAGGGTGCGGATCACGTCGGAATCCTGCAGCCGGGCGATGACGGGCTTCTCGACCATGACGATTGGCGGTTGGCGTGGCGGTTGACCGGAAATGGCCCTGCGGTCGCTGGCGGAGAAAAGCGCGGGCGGATCGGCGGGCTTAGGCGCGGTCGGTAGCCGGTCGGCGGCCACCACCCAGCCCGATGCGGCGATCCCGCCGAGCATGAAGCCGAGCATGGCAAGCAGGCTCATCGCCGGCGGGAAGGAACGCCGCTGTGGCAAGGTTGCCTCGCCGATGATGCGCGAGGCCGAGGTGTTCAGGCTTTCCTGCTCCTCGGTTTCGCGGGAACGCTTCAGGAAAGCCTGGTAGACGTCGCGGTTCGCCTCCACGTCGCGCTCGAGCTCGCGCAGGCGCACCGAGGCCTGGCTGAGCTGCACGCTCTGGCGCTTCTGGGCGTCGAGCGCCTTGCTCAGCGAGGCCTCGTAATCATGCGCGCGGATCAGGTCGTTCTTGGCCGACTGCGCGAAGCGATCCAGTTCCTCGTCGATGGTGCGGCGCAGATCGTCGACCTGCTTTTCCATCTGTCTCAGCGCCGGGTGCAGCGGGCCGAGCTCGGTGCCGAGTTCTGCGTATTTCTTGCGCGCCTCCGCATATTGCGAACGAAGATTGGCGATGGTCGGCGACTGCAGGGCCTCGGGGATTGCGCCCGGATCCGCGGAATTGTTGCGGGTCTTCTCGATCTGGTCGAGTCGCGCCTGGGCATCGAAGGTCGCCGCATGCGCCGCGGCGAGCCGCTGGTTGGAAGCGGAAAGCTGCTGGTCGCTGAGCAGCGAATCCTGGGTTCCGACGAAATTGTTCTGCGCCTTGTAGACCGCGAGCGCGTTCTCGGCATTGCGCAGCCGCTGCTGCAGCTCCTTGAGACGGCCCGAAAGCTCGGTGGTCGCCCGCCGGGCGGCGGTCGTCTGCGCGTTGTTGGATTCCGCCAGATAAGTGGTGGCGAGCGCGTTCGCCAGCATCGCGGCTTTCGCCGGATCGCGCGACCAGACCTCGACATCGACCACGAAGCTGCGTTCGGTCTTGCGGATGGTGATGTGACGGGCCAGTGCATCCAGCGCCACGATGTGGTCGGCGGCTGCCTCGCCGCTGCGGCCGAGCTCCGGCCCGGACTGGCCCAGGATGGAGGCCATGATGCCTCGGCCGGCGGCGCCACCTCCGAATTCCGGATCGCTTTCAAGGCCGGTGTTATGAATAACCTGCAGCAACACGCTGTTCGACGTGATCAGCCGCGCCTGGCTTTCCACCACCATCGACAGCCCGGAAACATCCTGCGCGCGTGGCGTGAGCTCGCGGTCGACAAGCTGCAGCTCGCGGGGATCGATATAGAGCTCGGCGACAGCGGTGTATTTCGGCGTGAGGCTCTTGCCGATGGCGACGGCTGCGGCCGCCGTGACCAGCGCGGACGCAATGATCATGGTCTTGCGCTGCCACAACAGCCTGAACAGCGTAAGAAGGTCGAAGCCCGACGGCGCGCGCGTCGCCGCACGTCTGGCAGGGCTCGCCCGTTTCATCGGCTGATCATAGACAAGCATGATCCCCAGCTTCCATCAAAACCGCCGCGCCCATCGGCTGAGCGATTACTCCTCGGGTCGGGCCATACGCCGCTCTCGGCGCAGAACCGACCCAACAGGAAAAATTAACCATGGCCGTTGAGGGACTATTCACTGAAATCGCAAAGAAACCGTTTAGGTGGCCGGCATTCGCGCGGATGTCATCGGGCTGCGCGGGGTGATGCAGCGATGCGCGGCCGGACCTTAACGGCTCATTACCGCCAATAGGCGCGCGCCGGCGAGGCGATCCTCGAACGATCGCCGTCATCTCTCTTGTGGCGCGCGCATCGGACATCGGCTCAGCGTTTCCGCAGCATCAGGTGATAGTCGCCCCGCCGAACATCGGCGCCGCGAGCGAACAGGTTGACTGCGGCGGCGAAAACGTCGATCAGGTCGGCAAGCAAGGGCACGCGGGCCCGCATCTCCGGAAAGCGCGGGCTTTCGTGTTCGCGGCGGTAGATCACCCGCATGCCGCGCGCTTCGGCGAATGACTGCAGCTCCGCCGGCGCGACCAGGGGATGGAAGAACGTCGGGAACGGCGCCTCACCGGGCAGGCCAGCTTGCTTGCTGCCGCGGACGTGGCGGTAGAACCAGACGTGAAACCAGTGCGGCGTGTATTTGGTGACGACGCCGGAAAGTGACCTCGGATTCGGTGCGGCGATGAGGAGCAAGCCGCCGGGCTTCAGCGCCTGAAAGAAGCCGGTCAGTGCCGCCTCGACATCGGGCAGGTGCTCAATGACGTTGTAGCAGGTAACGAGATCAAAACTGTTCGGAGCGAAGCGATAGGTCTGGATGTCGCCCAGGATCGACTGCTGCGCGTAGTCGTTGTTGCGAAGCTGGGCCTCGTCGATATCGACGACCGTGACGTGCGCGCGCGACAGCACATCGGGCGGCAGGAAGCAGGTCGACCCGCCGCCGGCCTCGTAGATGCCAATCGCGCCCTTCGGCAATTCGGCGCCTAGAATTTCGTGGACCATAAGAAGGCTGTCGAGCGCTTCACCCAGCGGCAGTTTGAGAAGTTCCTGTAGCCGAGCGGCGGCCGGTGTCGCGTGCGGCAGCAAACGCATCGCCGCGCGCTCACTGCTGTCTGTCTGGCGCATCCCACGCATCGGCTCAAGGGCCGCGCGCCGAAGTGGACGATTTGCCGTGCTCGCCGCGGCGCCGCCGCGCAACGAAAAATTGATCATCTCGATTTGGGGGTCCTTCACCGGCGCGGCAAAGGGATCGTCCAGGCTCTGATCCATGTTGGGGCTACTGCGTTCAGAAATGGGATTGGCGGGGCAGGGTGCCCGCTCGGATGGCAAGCCGTCGTCGCGGCTCGGCCGGCGGATTTGCGCCAATGCGCTCGAAAACCACGACGGTTTTGCTCGCGCGGGGCATGGCTGAATTGTCTCGATGCTGTTCTGTTGCATGACGCGGCCAGCGCAGCAATATCGATGCCGAGGCGAGCGCAACTGGACGGGGGCTTCGGTTCATTGCGTTGAATGGTTAATTTGGAATGTATTAACTTTTCGGGACGACGCTCGGTTGTCCTCGGTCCGACGTCGTCGAGAGCCGCTTTCGGATTTCATTAACCAGCCGGATCGCTCGCTACTTTGCGAGAGGCTCCGAATTTCGAGCTAAGAGGTGATGCGCCAGCTTCTAGCCACATCCGAAGCTTCGGCGCTGCTCGGCTTTGTTCGCCGGCAGCAGGTCGTGGTCGTGCTGCGCGCGGCGACGTTTATCGGCGCCTTGTCGTTGGCGTGGATATCGCTGCGACCGTTCGTCGATCTTGCCGAGCTGGATCTCGCTGAGACCACCAGCGGCAATGACGCGATAACCTACGCGGTCTTCGGCGGTCTCGCGGTGCTGACGGGCCTCCTTGCCATTCCGGACAACCGCAGGGGATTGGCAACCCTGCTCACGCCGGGCTTCCTGATTTTCGCCGGCTGGATTGTCGTCAGTGTCGTGACATCGACCGATCTGATGGTGTCGCTCAAGCGTTTCTCCCTGACGGCTGCTGCCGCGGCGGTCGCCTCGATGATGTTCTTCCTCCCGCGCTCGCAGTCGGAAATGTCCCGATGGTTCGCTGTCGCGGTGCTGGGGCTGCTTGCGACCTGCTATCTCGGAATCGCGTTCGTGCCGAATCTGTCTGTCCATCTCGCGACCGACCTGCAGGAGCCGCTGCTTGCCGGAGACTGGCGCGGCGTGTTTGGCCACAAGAACGTGGCGGCGGCCGTGATGGTGATGATGCTGTTCCTCGGCATCTACATCATGCGAAGCGGCCTCGCTGTCGCCGGTTTCGCCTGCATCGCGATGGCGGTGATCTTCATCTTCAATGCGGGCGGCAAAAGCGCGCTGGCATTATGCGTCGTCACCTTCGCGCTGAGTTCTCTCATCACCATCGTAAAATCGTTCGCCCTGCGGCTGATCCTGCTGGTGTCGCCGCTTCTGATGCTGAATTTGCTGAGCGTCGGTACCGTCATGAGCGATCGTCTTGCCGCGATCGCCGACGCGTTGCCGTTCGATACGAGCTTCACCGGCCGCACCGAAATCTGGATATTTGCGCTGCAATCGCTGCGGGATCGGATGTGGCTCGGTTATGGTTTCGCTGCCTTCTGGGGCACGGGTGCCACCAGGGCAACGCCCGCCGGCATGGAGTGGGCGGCGACGGTCGCCCACAGCCACAACGGTTATCTCGACACGGCGCTTGCCATGGGGCTGCCCGGCCTTGCGCTTCTGACCCTGGTGCTTGTCATCGCACCCTTGCGCAATTTCCACCTTGCCGATCGCAGCGGCAACGGCGGGCCACTGACGACGGCATTGCTGCGTATCTGGCTATTCGGAATCTATCTGGCCGGATTCGAAAGTTTCTTTCTCGACCGCGCCGACCCGATCTGGTTCACCCTTTTGATCGCCGTGTTCGGGCTGCACTATCTGGCGCGGTTTCGAACAACAGCGTGACGTTGGCCGCCTGATAGGGCGTCGGCGCAAGCCCGAACGCCGCGAGGTTGCGTCCGATCGAGAGGCAAAGCGGGTGAGACGCCGGGAGCCAATGTCCGGTTGCAAGCAGGGCTCGCGCCGCGCGAAATGGCGCAATTGCGACCGAGATGACATTCTTCAGGGCCAGCCAGGCGGCGCCCGAGCGTCCCTGATAGCGCTTTTGGTCGATCCTGTAATTAATCGCGCCGGTGGCGATCGACCGCCGCAGCACCCAGCGCGTTTTGGTGCGCTGGGCCGGCACGGTCTCGAACACCCTGGCCTCAGCGTTCCAATACGATCTGAAGCCGGCGAGCTGGCAGCGCGTGAAGAGATCCATGTCGCCGCCGCCAAGGAAATTGAAGCGGGGATCAAGCATCGGCTCGCCGAGTGTCTCAAGCACCCTTCTGCGAATGAGGCAATTGCCGGTGCCGTGCAGAACGGCCGTCTCACCCGACCGCGTGATGGTCGAATAGAACAAGGGATGCTTGCGCAGACTTGCCGGCGCATCGCTCTCGAAGCGGCGCACGACCGGACCGCCGACCAGATCAGCACCGCTCGACCGCGCGGTCTCGATCATGCCGGCAAGCCAGGTCGGGGCGGCTTCCTCGTCGTCATCGATCATCAGGAAGAATTCGGCGGCCGGGAAATGCTCCCGGGCCGTCCTGAATGCGGTATTGATTGCGCTGCAATTGCCCTGGGTCCGCTCGACAGCACAGAAGCCGTAAAGCACCTGCGAGGCGAATACCGAATCCGCCACCCGCTTGCCTTCGAGTTTCTCGCCGTCGTTCTCGACCACCACCACGGCAAAGTTTTTCGCCCCCGCCTGGGCGGTCAGCGATGCCAGCGTCTTCCTCAGTCCCGCCGGTCGCCGGAACGTCGGAATGCAGACGACGGCCTCGGGCCTCGCCGCCGCGCTCATCGTGAAGTTGCTTCGATCACCCATCACAGCCCTGCCAATGCGCCGAGCGCGTGCGCAAGCGCCTTTGCTGCCTGTGACGGAAGCAGCGCAATCACTTCGGCCGTCTCCATCATTGCCCGGCCGTAGGCACGGGCGCGGATCGCCTGGCAGGCCAGATAGGTCTTCAGATGCGCCTCCGCCTTGCGCCGCAGTCGAACGAGGTCGCCGCTGTCAACCTTTCCGATGATCATCGGGTCGGTGAACACGCGCTCGACGGCCGGGCGATAATGGCCGAAATTCAGCCGTCCGCTCATCATCGCGCTGGCGCTGTGGACGCGATATTCCAGCACGGTCGTCCGCGGCCGCCAGACGATCGGCCCGAGCCCGGCGAGCCGGCAGAACAAGTGCCAGTCTTCGCAATAGCGCAGCGTCTCATCGAAGCCGCCGGTGCGGCGAAATTGCGCGTGGCGGATCAGCATGACCCCGCCATTGACGATGAAATTGCCGGCGAGCAGCTCGCGCAGGACCTCGCCGCTCGGCTTGCCGCGGCGATGCAGCATGCGGCGGCGGCCGATGCGACGTCCATCGGAATCGATCCGTTCGTAACCGCCATAGACGGCGACGCAATCGGCTCCGACACCTTCGAGAAGCTTTTCGGTCGCCTCGGGGACGAGACGATCGTCGGCATCGAGAAACATGACCCAACCCTGCTCGCGCTCCCGTGCGGGGCTCAAGCGTTCGACTTCGGCGAAGCCGAGATTGCGGGCCGCCGAAACCCCTCTTCCACCGCCCCGGATCAATATCACCCGTGGATCGCAGGCGCGCGCGGCCATTTCGGCGGACCCGTCGGTCGATCCATCATCGACCACGACCACCCGTTTGACGCATGTCTGGCCCAATGCGCTCTCAATGGCGTCACTGATAAACCTGGCGCCGTTCTTGACCGGGATGACAACGTTGACCCACATCGGTACCTGCATGTGTCGCGCGAGCGCTAGGATGTGCCAGAGCTGAACAGCCGTGGACACGGTTTGCGTATCCCGGCAAGCTCTATGCCACGCGACGTGAGGACATTCAGGGATCATTCAAATTCCAATTAACGCAGTTGGATGAAAGTTGAGGTGCCGGCATCGGCGCTTTGATATCCAGTCGCCAAATCCGTGATCGGCGGCACCTCGATGATGGTTAACAGACGACAGCTTATCGCAGGCGGCCTGGCCGCCGCCGCATCGGGCGTGGTCAAAAGCGCGCCGCTCGCTGCGGATGCGCGCAGCCGCCGCCATGGATATGGGGCGGCAGCGACGCTTGCCGACTTGCAGTCGGACGCCAGGCTGCAGAATGCGATCGCCAGATATTGCACGCAGATCGTGCCGGTCTACGAATTGAAATGGCCGACGCTTCGCCCCGATCCGCATAGGTTTGCATTCGAAAAGGCCGATGCCCTCCTGGACTTCGCCCAGCAGAACGGCCTTACCATGCGCGGCCACAACCTGGTCTGGTATGCCGACCTGCCCGAGTGGACCAGGCAGATCAAGACCGCCGCCGGCGCCGAGCGCGCGCTTCGCGATCACATCGCGACCGTCGTCAGCTATTACCGGGGCAAGCTGACCTCGTGGGACGTCGTGAACGAAGCCGTGCCCGAATTCCCGAAGCAGCCGACCGAGCGGCGCGACTCGTTGTGGCAGAGCCTGCTCGGTGACGGTTATATGCGAATGGCTTTCCGCACCGCTGCCGATGCCGACCCCGACGTCCAGCTCACCATCAACGATTACGACATCGAGTCGGTCGGCCCGCGCTTTGCCGCGCGGCGCGCCGCGCTCCGCAGCATTGTTTCCGATCTGCTCGACACCGGCACGCCGCTTCATGCGGTCGGCCTGCAGGCGCATCTGCATGGCGAACTGGAGATCGATACCGAGGCGCTTGCCAAATGCGTTGCCGAGTTCCGCTCCTGGGGCCTCGATGTGATCGTCACCGAGCTCGACGTCGACGACATGAAGCTCCCGGGGTCGCAGCCGGAGCGGGACGCGATCGTCGCGAAAAAGGTCAATGAGGTTCTCACCGCCATCACCTCGGAAGCGCCGCTGCGATCGATCCTCACCTGGGGAATTTCGGACCGATATAGCTGGATCAACCAGATGTTCCCCCGCGCCGACCACTTGCCGAACCGGCCGTTGCCGCTCGATGCGGATTTTGGTCCGAAGTCGTTCATGGACGTGATCACGAAATTCACCCACGAGGCGACCTGACGTGATCAGCGAAACCGAGACGGTCTGAGCGATGCTTCGACATGCGTCCCAGTACATGGTGGCGAGCGTGGTCGCCGCCGCGTTCGGCTTCATCAGCACGGCTACCTTCACACGGCTGCTCTCGCCGGATGATTACGGTATTTATGTCATTGGTGTCGGCATGGCCGGGTTCGTCTCGGCGGTTCTCTTCACATGGGTGCGGTTCTCGGTGATGCGCCTGCAGTCCGAAGGCGGCGCGCGCGACCTTCGCGGCACTGCGCTCGCGGCCTACGGCATCTCGGTCGCTTCCGCTCCCTTGTTGTTGCTCGTGATCCCCTATCTCGCGCACCGCGACTGGCCGGAGGTCGCCTGCGCCATCGTGCTTGCGCTCGGCATTGGCCTGGTCGAAATGGGTCAGGAGATCATGCGGGCCCGCTTCCAGGTTCGTGAGTTCGTCGCCGGCGCGGTGCTGCGGACCGTCGTTTCCTTTGCGCTTTGTCTCCTGGCGATCGAACTCGGATGGGGCGGCTTCGGCCTGCTGGCCGGGACCGCGCTCGGCTATTTCGCGACGGCGGCATTCAGTGCCCGCACCATATGGCGCCTCCCCCTCGCCAAAGCCGACCTCGGCGAACTCCGCCTGTTTTTCCGCCTCGGCTTCGTCTTCACGATCACCGCCTTTGTCTACACCTTTCAGTGTTCGATGGACCGTCTGTTCCTGGCATGGCATTCCGGCACAGCGTTTTCCGGTCTTTATGGCGCCTCCGCAGACCTGACGCGCCAGGTCATCCAGATGCCGGCCGGCAGCCTCGCCGCGGCGGCATTCCCGATCGCCGTGAACAGCCTCGTGCAATACGGCGCCTCCAAGGCGCGGGCGCAGCTCGAGCGATTCGGCGAACTCCTGCTCGCCATATCCGTGCCCGCGGCGGCCGGTCTTGCCTTGACCATTCCCTATCTCGCGTCGTTCCTGCTCGGCCCCGCGTTTCGCGACACCGCGGGGCTGATCGTTCCGATGCTTGCGGCCGGCTGGCTGTTTCAGTGCATCACGCAGTATTACGTCCATGTCAGCTTCCATCTGGCCAAGAAGCCGGAATGGTCGCTGCTGCAGGGCCTCGCCAGCGTCGGCCTCAACGTGGCTCTTATCTGGCCGATGACGAATGCCTGGCAGCTGCAGGGGACGGCCGCGTCCTTCATGGTTTCCGAAGCCTTTGGCGTCGTGATCGGCCTGGTGCTGACGCGCCACGCCTATCCGCTGCCCTATCTGCTCGCGCCGCTGGCGCGGACATTGCTGGCGAGCGGCCTCATGGCAGGCGCCGTGCTGGCGCTGGAAAAGCTGTTGCCGGTACCAGACCCCGTGACGTTCGCCGCGCTCGCGGCGAGTGGCGTGCTGGTCTATGCAATCGCCGCGATCGGTTTGAACATCTGCGATGTGAGAGGCCTGCTGCACACGCTCGCCCTGCGGATCTTCGCGAAGCCACAGCGCGGCTAGGCCGCCTCGCGCTCGAGCGCGGCGGAGAGGGCGCCGCGGATATCGCGGATCGACGTTCCCGAATAGGACTGGATGCAAAGCGCGACTTGCTCGGGCGCAGCCGCGTGCATCATGGCCTCGATCGAGGACTTGTCGAGCTGCGCCTCATCCCAATGTGCCAGCGCGAGACTCCGTTCGACGAGCTGATGGGCGGCAAGACGTGCCGGCGAGCCCGCCACAAAGCGCCCGTACAACAGATATTCCGAGAACGGACGCTTGCGGCACATTGCCAGTGCCCAGCTCTTGCCGGTCGCGGACCGGATCTGCTCGGTCATGGCGCGCACCGTCGCCTTATCCCAGACCAGCACGTTGCCGACAAAGTCATCGGCCGGGAAGCTCGTCTCGGGCAGCCCGAGCATGGCGTCGCAATTGCGCAGCCAGAGCGAATGGAACGGCGCCTCGGCGCGAATGGCGCGGCGATCGACATAGAGCGGCGACTTCTCCGCGCCGGCATAGCGGCCGATGTCGAACTTGCGGAAAAAGAAGTTGTCGGAATCGATGATGCAGACGCGCGGCTCGGGCGCCGCAAGCACGCCGGCGATCTTGGCGATCTGCTGCACGTGCCAGCCATGCACCGGTTTGGACAACAGCGACACCCAGACGCGGCGACGACTGCGCAACAGCGGCCTCGGCACGGCCCACAGCCATTTCGGCAAGTAACGCGCCACGGGAATGACGATGCGCCTATCGGAATTGTATTTGGCAAACAGCGCCATGTCGTCGTCATTGACGATGACATAATGGCGCGTGTAACCGGTGAGACATGCATCGATGCTGTCGCAAAGCAAGGCAAAGCGCTCGAGATCCTTCGCATGGCTCGGAGTGAGTAGAGCAACGGAATGCATCGAGAATTCACCGCTCCGCGAAATTGGTGCGGGTGATAGATAGCTCCGCCGGGCGGCGAGCAACAGCCGCAAGCCGCGTTCGCTGCCATGAGAGCTGCGTTAAGGATTAACAAGAATGATTCAATGCTTTGGATTCGAAACCGAACCGGTTTCCGTCGAGGGCGCCGTTAGCCATACCTTGCGGAGGTTCGGTTCCGTATAAGGATTGCGCTGGCCCCAGGGCCCCCGGCCTGCCAGATAGGAGGTACATCCATGCCGTGCCGTCTTGGTTCGGGACGGCGCAAGATCGGGACCATTTGCGTGAAACCCACCTGCGGCGAGAACACGTGGTCGAACTGAGCCGAGCGATCGTTGGACAGGCACAATCAGCTTGATGGCGGGTGAGAAGCATTGGGCAAGTCGGCTGTTCTACGGTTTCAAGCGGCAGGGGTGCGGGAAGCATCATCCGTGGCTCCGTTCCGCGTCGAGTTTGTCCGGAACTGGAGCGAAGCGGCCGCGCGCTGGAACGAGCGCGGTGAGGCCACGACCTTTCAGCACCGGCATTGGCTTGGTGCATGGTATGCCGCCTTCGATACCGTCGATCCGCTGATCGCCATCATCTCCGACACGCAGGCCAGGCGCGATGTTGCGCTGTTTCCGCTGATCAGCCGCCATCATCGCGGCATTCGCCTTATCGAATTCGCCGATCTCGGGGTGAGCGACTACAACGCCCCGATGTTTTCTTGCGCCGCGCCGCGCGATTGCGCGAGCATGCGGGCGATGGGCCGCGCGCTGTTCGCCGCGCTGGGCCAATGGCGCGATCGTCCCGATCTGATCCGGCTGAAGAAGATGCCGGCGGAAATTTGTGGACGGTCGAACCCGCTGATGGCATGGACATGGAGCGGCTCCTCTTCGCTGAACGGCAATCTGGTCGAGATCGGCGATGATTTCGAGGCCTACCGCATCTCGATCAGGAAGATGCAGATGCCGCGATGCTGGCGCGTCTTCATCCGACATCCCGGCGCCAGGTTTCGGATCGCCACGACCCTCGAGGAGGCGCTGCGGTTTCTCGATGTCACGGATGTGCAGCAGCGCGAGCGTATGAACCGGCTCGGCCACAAATTCGTGCTCGACCAGCCGCCTCACGCCAGGTTCTATCGCGATGTCGTCCGTGGCGGCATGGCCGAAGGTTATGCGGTCGTCTCTGCACTGATCTCGGATGAGGGCATCGTCGCCACCACCATGGGACTGCGGCAAGGCCGTCACTATTCCTTGTTGCGGACCAGCAATGCCGGCGAAAAATGGTCCAACTGCTCTCCGGGCTTGCTCTGCGTCGAACGGACCATGGCGGCGTTGCACGGCCAAGGCGTGCGCCATTTCGACCTCGGCATCGGCAATTATGACTACAAGCAGCGCTTTGGCGCCAAGCAGCTGCCGCTTGCGGATATCAGCGTCGCGCTGTCCTGGCGCGGCGCGCCCTATGCACTGCGCGATCGCACCGCGCAGCGGCTGCGGCGCTATCCCGGGATTGCCCACCGGGTACGATCGGCGGCCGGCTCGTTTGGTAAGGCGGGGAACTAGAGCAGGATGACGTTTCTTCGAATCGGCATCCCCCTCTATCTTTTTGTCTGAGCATGATCCTTTCGGAAAACCGCCGCACACTTTGTCCGGATCATGCCTAAACCTTCAATGCGCCCCCGTGTGCCGGGCATGTCCTCGACGCAGGCTTTGGCGGCCTATCGCGAATCCCTCACGAGGCCGTGCACTCCGCACAGCGGCGCGCGCCCCGCGTGGCGCGAAAAAGGCTCTTGCAGTACCAACGCCGCGCCATCGCCTGCAGCGGGTTGCGTACGATTTGAGCCATAAGAAGCAGTTCGACCATGGCAGCAGTCCTTCGTCCGAGCACATCTACATAGGGCGGCATTCGTCCTGGAGAATGCCGCCCCTCTCGCATCAGCCATGCGCGCAGCACCGGCTTGCCGGCATCACGGCCAACCATGCAGCTCAGCCCTTAAGCTTCTTCGCCGTCTCCGCGATCACGCGGCCCTGATAGCGCGCACCGGCGAGTTCATTGGCGCTCGGCTGGCGGCTGCCGTCCCCGCCGGTGATGGTGGTGGCGCCATAGGGCGCGCCGCCGGTGACTTCGTCGAGCTTCATCTGGCCGGCAAAACCGTAATTGAGGCCGACCACCACCATGCCGAAATGCAACAGGTTGGTGATGATCGAGAACAGCGTCGTCTCCTGGCCGCCATGCTGGGTCGCGGTCGACGTGAAGGCGC
>JAFAUV010000031.1 GCA_019243075.1 Bradyrhizobium sp. | reverse complement strand
GGGCCCAAGGGGCAGGCCCCGTCGAAGCTCTTTTGCGCCACGAAATCGAAGAAGAACGGCGATTGCGGGTTGCCGTTCTTGCGAAAGATGCGGTCGCGGGCCGAGAGGTCGTTGGCGATGGTGTAGCCCGCCACGCAACCGAGCGCGGCCTCGGCGGAGACGTTGCGGGCCTTCCGCCCGATGACCGCGACCAGCTCCGGCTCCCAGTCGAGCTTGTCGCCGCTCATCGCCACGTCGGCGTCGGGCCCGACGACGCAATGGCCGGACTTGAGGAAGAACCAGGGCGGCATGCCTAGGACGCGCGGGTCCGGCTCGGGCGGGAGCCCGCGTGCACGGGCCATGTTGTCGACATGGTCGCGGTAGTTTGCACCGATGCAGTAGATCGCCAGCGGCGCCGGTACCGGGGCCAAGACATGCACCCCCGAGACCGGAACGCGCGGGGCTGCGACGTCCGCCGCAAGCTTGTCGAGCAGCGGCTCTGTCTCGTCCCACGCCCCGAGCAGCCCGGCGACCGAAGCGTAGCCGGGCTGCCCGAGCCCGTTGGCGACGTCGATCACGTCGCCGTTGCAAAGCAGTCCGGCACGCGGCTCAGACCCGGTCTCGCGCAGGCTGTAGGTGACGATCGCATAGTTCGACAAAGTCCATCTCCCGTTTCGTCTCGCGGCCCTGTCCTCGCGCCCGAGTGCTTCCGCTCTTATTCGGCGTAGCAATCAAGCTTTTCTATAGGACCTTTTCTTTAGGACAACACCGCAATGATGACTTAGGATAGGTAGCCTTTCTCCCGGTAATACCGCTCGGCACCGGGATGGAGTGGGGTTGGAGGATTACGGCACATCTGGGCCAGATCGACCGGCAGCGACAGCCCCTCACAGGGCTCGTAGCTACGCTCGATGACCGCCTTTTGCTCGTCGATTGCCTGGATGGTGAGGTATGCTAAGTCGTCGTCCAGATCCTCGCGGCAGTAGAGATACCAGCCGCTGAAATCGACGCAGGGCAGGTCGGCATCAAGGCCGCGGAAGAACCCCTGGCGCAGCACGCCGCGACGCCAGCCCTTGCGCTCCAAGGAGCTGAGCACCTCGTCCTCGATCGGAAGATAGGTGAGGTCGTACTCGTCGCTGACGCTGCGCCAGCGACAAGTCATGATCGCCTCGTCGAAGATCGCGCTGAAGCCGGGGTCGATCATCTTCTGGCCCATTGGTTTCGAGATGTCGCGCGGCCGGTCACGCAAAATCTCGCCGCCCCAGGATTCGATGTCGGCGAAGTCGAACCCGTATTCCTCAAGCACCTTCTCGGCGCCCCAGACGCAGGGATGCCGGGTTTCGCGCGGGGCCGTGGAGATGCGCAAAGGGTAGCGCTGCTGCTTGATGTCCTGAAAGGATTTCAGGCCGGTTTCCTTGCGGATGGCAAAGACCAAGCGGTCGTCGTGCGGGAAGCAGCCGAGTGATGCGATCCGCAGCGGCGCGGTGAACGGCAGCTTGCCCTCGGCGGCCAGCGTGCCGACCCAAATCGGCGTGCTGATGCCGATGTCGAACTCGCCGGCCGCGACCCGTTCCGGGCCGTCGAAGCACGACAGTCCGGGCTCGGACGTGCTCACGGAGACGGTCGAGCCCGGTGGCAGCAGCGGCTGGTAGCCGCCGAGCCGCAGCGCCAAAATGGAGCTCATTTTCATCCAGTTGGCGCCACTGCCAAAAAACCTGATGTGCCGCGAGACGGTCATGTCGCCTCCGCCGGGTTCCGAGTTTGCGGCGCAAGCGACGGCGCCCGCTCCGGCCAGGAGTGGACGAGCTTGCTCCAGTCGATGAAGCCGACGCCAGGAGCGCCAAGGACTTGGGCGCGCTCTTCGGGATAAGGTTCCCAGGTGACGATCTCGAGCTTGTGGCCTTCCGGTGCCCGGAAGTAGATCGAGACGCACTCGACACCCCGGTGCCTGTATGGGCCAGCAACCGGGATGCCCGCTTGCTCCAGCCGCGCCCTGTTGCGGTCAAGCCCTTCGGAGCTCGTGTGGAAAGCCCAATGCGGCGCGATCCGCTGATCGGACGGCGCCGTGTTGGTCTCGCCCGGTTCTTCCGTGCACTGGACCAGGACGTTTCCGACCCGGACGAAGATATGCGGGGGCCGGCCCATTTTCTGGTCCGTTTCGTCGAACCCCGCGTAATAATAGGGGACACCGCCTAGCATCTCGCGGAGGAACCGCTCGAGGAGGACGATGTTGTGCGTCGGCAAAGCATAGTGATCGCCGCCGAGCAGACCGAACTCGTTCGAACTGTCCGAGAAGCGCTGCCCGGGGCTGGGGCTCACATTTTCGAGCGGCGCGGGCTGTCCGGTCATGCTGGTCCTCCATAATGTTGGGCGAGGCGCCCGGCTGGCGTTGCGAGTGCGAGCCGATCGGCCGCCGCGCGGGCCGTCGACCGGCCGAGCAGGAGTGCGGCGATCGCAGCGATCAGGGCGGGGATGGCGGCGACTAGGAAGAGCTGTCCGATGCTCCACTCCATCCCGATCAGGGCCCCGCCCGCGGCCGGGCCGGCGATCGAGCCGATCCGTCCGACACCCAGGGCCCAGCCGACGCCGGTTGACCTGAGATCGGTGGGGTAGAAGGCAGCGGCGATCGCGTTGATGCAGTATTGGCAGCCGGCGACGAAGAAGCCCGCGGCGAAGATCATCGGCAGCAGGGCGGGCTGCAGTGGAGTGGCCGCGAAGGCGAGGCCGGCGACGCAGAGCGCTGCGGCGGCGTAGGCCAGGGCGAGCGTCCGGTAGGACAGTTTCCTATCGACCATCCGGCCGAGGGCGAGACCCCCGGCGAGCCCGCCACCATAGAGGATGATGGTCGCGACCACCGCCCGTCCGACCGGGAAGTGTGCTCGCTGCAGGATCGACGGCATCCAGTTGGTCAGGAAGAACCAGACCAGCAGGTTGCAGACGAAGATGAGCCACAGGAGCAGGGTGGCGCGGGCGCGGCCGTCCTGGAACAGACGCGAGATGGGCGTGGCCGCGCCCGCCGCCTCCGAATGGGTACAGACGATGCCGTCGGGGTAGTTCGTCCGCCGATCGAGACGGCGCAGAATCGCGAGCGGGCGTTCCGGGGCGATACGCCGGGCAACCAAGTAGCGCACCGATTCCGGCAGGAAGGCAACGAGAACGGGGAGCAGCAGGAAGGGAATGGCGCCGCCGACATAGAACATGTTGCGCCATGCGAACTCGCCGAGGAGCTGGGTGCGGACGGACCCGGCGATCATCGCGCCGACGGGGATGCCGGCGAACATGACCGTGACCAGGGTGGCGCGCAGTCGCTTCGGCGCGTATTCGGCGGTAAGGGCGATGATGCTGGGCATCACGCCGCCCATCCCGAGCCCGGCGAGGAACCTGGTGGCCAGGAGGACTTGGATCGAGCCGGTGAACGGGGTCAGCAGCGAGAACAGTCCGATGAGGAAAACGCTGGCCAGGATGACGGGCTTTCGGCCGAAACGGTCGGCGATGGGCCCGAACGCCAGGGCGCCGAGCATGAGGCCGAACGCGTTGACGCCGAAGACGGCACCAAAGGACGAGACAGCGACGTTGAAGCTGTGCGCCATTTGCGGGGCGACCAGTGCGATCGCAAAATTGTCGAAGCCGTCTAGGATGGCGACGATCCCACACAGCACGACGGTGATGATCTGCAGCTGCCCAACCGGAATGCGATCGATCACGTCCGCTACGTCGACAGATGTTGTCCGCACTTGGCTCCTCCCCACGGGGCGGCTTTGGCCCGGCAAGGAGACTATAATACGTCCGATATTGGGATTTGTCCAGCGCCATTTTAAGCGGTGCCGGCACCGTTTGACCTTGTTCGGGGAGGGGCTCGGTTGCGGGCCGTGCGGCCCTATTTAGTCCCGCTTCATCCCGTCGAGCAGCAGCGCGCACATGCTGCGGAACTCAGTGAGGCCGAGCTCGACTTCGGGGCGCTCCGCGGCCAACCACCAGCGCACGACGGCGAAGAAGAGGAAAAACACCGTGCGGGCGCCGAGCTCGACGTCGATATAGGGCCGGATCTCGCCAGCGGCGCGGGCCTGCTGAATCAGGTCTCGAACCAGCCCGATCGTCTCGGTGCGGATGCGGTGGAACTCGCGGGCATGCGGGGATCGCGAGTGGAACACGTTCTCCCGCAACACCGTCCGGTGCAGGTCCGGCTTCTCGGCGTAGGCGGTGAAGGCCGGCCGGAAGAACTTGCTCAAGGCCTCGACCAGGGAGCCTTCGTAGACTCCCGCCTTCTTCGACTTTTCGAGGATCGGCGGCATTGTCTCGTTGAAGATCAGCAGGACCAGGTCGCGCTTATTTTCCGCGTAAAAGCCAAGCGTCCCGAGCGCGACATGAGCTTCCTTGGCGATGTCGCGCAGGGTGGTGCCGTCATAGCCCTTGTTGGCGAACTGACGGCGTGCCGCCGACGTGATCCGTTCCACCTTTTCGAGCTTATTGCGCTCCCGCAAGCCGACCTCGTCGGCACCGCTCCGCCACTGCCCGCGGATGCGGTAGAGGTCGCCCGTGGTCTCTGGCTCGACGGCCGGCTCCGTCACGACTGGGGTTCGCGCGGGATCTGCCTTCGATCTCATTTTATTCCTGAGAGGCGGGCCTGGCGCAACGCGCAACGGCAGCTCCTAATGCGTTCTGGGCCTCCGTCGGCGACCCAGGATGCTCAATCTATGTTGCTGAGATCATGAGTCTGGTCCGATTGTCAAGACGACCAGCGGCTCCGAACGGGCTTGGAACCGAGCCTCAGGGCTCGATGATACATCCTCTGGACAAAACACAAAATTGAACGTATACCATTTTCCGGCCGTAGGATTGCGCGACTGCCGCGCATTCTGTCACGGACGAACGGGAGAACAACAGTGCTGACGCACCCGGTTCCGCATGGAGACGATCTCGTCCGGGCAAGCCCCGAAACACCGCAAGCCGCCTCCTTCGATGCGAAGCAATTCCGCTCGGTCATGGGCCGGTTCGCCTCCGGCGTGACCATCGTCGGCTATCTGCGTGCCGGCGAGCCGGCCGGTCTGACCGCGACCGCGTTCATCTCGGTGTCTCTCAAGCCGCCGCTGGTGCTTGTCTCGGTCCGCGCGGAGTCGCGGTTTCTCGCAAGCGTGCCGGTCGGGACCCGCTTTTGCATCAGCTTCCTCAACCACGATCAGCGTGCCGTCAGCGATCATTTCGGAGGCCGGCCGACCGATCCAGGGCCGCGGCCATTCGAGTTGTGGCAGAGCGTGCCGGCCGTGACGGACGCGGTGGCCGGGCTGGCGGTGTGCGCCACTGACATCTACCCTGCCGGGGACCATAGGCTGGTGATCGCCGAGGTCGAGCAGATGTTCCACACCGAACGCAAGCCGCTGCTGTTCTTCGGCGGCCGCTATGGGCGGCTGGCGCTGGAGGGATTGGAACGCGAGCTCGCCGGCGAAATGGCGACGGAGATGCAGGCGCGCGAGAATCCGTCGGCGGACACGAGCATGGCGCATTGACGTTGCCCGCGATGTCGCATCCCCTTGCCTGACAGCCGGTCGGACGCGGCTCAGAATGGCTTTTGGCTGGTGCCCAGCAGCCGGCCGATCGCCACGGACGCGTAAAGACCTGCTGCGAACCCGCTCCTCGGCCGGCCGGGAACTGTGCCACGATAGTAGGCGTCCGGCATGACGAAATACTCCACGAATGGCCGGATTGCGACGGCGGGCGTCAGTTGGACGTTGGCGACGAGTTCGAACGCAAACGCGTCGCGCGACTGGTCGGGACCGGGCCCAGCGAACAACCGCGCCACCTTTGACTCGAAAGCCGCCTCTACGGCGCTCAGCCGCTGGTATCGCGTCTGCACGCCTAGCGCGTCGAATGGACGGCCCGGGATCAGGCCGGTGAAGTTCATGCCGATGAGCGCGTCGAGGTCGATCGGCTGGGGCTTGTCGACCGAGGCTGCGAAACTGCCGAACACCGCGATGTTGGGCGGCGGTCCGTAGGGCTGCCTCGCGCCGCGCCAGACGACCTGCTGTCCCTGCGCGTAGATGAAGCCGCCGCCGACATAGGGGCGGGCGCCGGTACGGGGCGAGTAGGGGATGGGAGCGCCCTTCACATTGCCGGGGACGGAGCGCGTGTTCCAATCGAAGGTGAGCTCGAAGTTGCTGGGGTAAGCGGCGGTGGTGAAATCGGTGCGGTAGCCGACCTCGGCCAGGAGCTGTGCGCCGGTAGCCTTGGACACGGCGAAGTTCTGGCCGTTCGTCGCCGTCCGCATGAAGCTGTCCTCGAACGCGCCGACCTGGAAATACCAGGCCGGCGCCAGCTTGTAGGTGGCGCGGCCGCCCCAAACCGGAAACGGCGGCGAATTGAAATCCCCGTCGACCACGACGGTAGTAGAGGGATAGAAGAACGGATCGAGCGAGTTCGGGAGAAAGAAATAGTTGGCGACGTTGGTCCGCCCCGCTTCGACCGACAGCCTGCCTCCGAGCAGCTTCTGCTCGTAGGTGAGAACCGAAAGCAGGTTCTTTGCCACCGACGGGGTGGTTTGATAGCCCGTGATTGCCCCACCGGTCTGATTGACGATCTGGGGAAGGTCGCTCCTGAGGATGTAGTTGGTGTCGCGGATGTGCAGGTTGCCGCCCGGCAGGCCGATCAGTCTCTCGAGATCGATGTCCACCGCCGGGTCGATCTGAGCCATGTTGCTCGTGTGCCCAGTGCTGACGCCGGCGCTCGGGTTGGCAAAGAAATGGTCGAGGATCACGCCATGAAAATCGATCCCATATTGGACCAGCGTGTCGCCAAACTGTGGGAACAGCCCGATGCGCGGCGGAGCGGAAACCGGCTCGGGGGCGTTCCTGGCCCCCAGGTCGCCGGTCGTGTTGTTGCTGGGGTTTGGTGAGGGCGCCTGTGCGATTACGACCGGGTTGGTCGTTGACAAGGGCGGCAACGGATCCTGCCCGTCCGCCGCATGGGCAGACACCGCCGCGATCACGACTATGGCAGGTGCCGCACGGCAAACTTTGGAATGCATGTCAGTTCCACTCCTAAAGCGCGGACCTTCGTGGTCGCTGATATTGCAATATCGTTACGAAGTTTTCCGCTCGCGCCCGGGCATCATCGCGTTTCGCGGCCGAGGATAAGCGTCGCCGCACTGCCACCTGCCGCCGTCACCGCGAATAGCAAGAACACCTTGTCGACCGTCCACAGCGTCAGCATGAAGCCGACCAGCGGCGGCCCAGCGATGGAGGCCACCCGCAGCCACGCACTGGCAACACCGACGCCAAAGGCACGGAGCTGGGTGGGGTAGAGTTCGGGCACGTAGACGTAGAAGCCCGAGAGCGGCATTCCGAGCAGGGTGAGCGCCGTTCCGGAGAGGAGCGCCGCCTCGATCGGCCGCGCCGCCGGGCCGAGCCAGACCAGCACCGCGATGGCCAGGGCCGACCCGCCGAAACCCAGCGCCAGATAGGTCTTGCGGCGCATCCGGTCGATGAGCAGTACCCCGATGCTGCCGCCGATCAGGGCCGCGATGCCATTGGACGCGCCGTATCGGAGCGCCTCCTGCATGGGGAGGTGATAGACCGTCCGGTAGAACGTCGGCATCCAGCCGATCAGACCGTATCCCACCAGGGAGGCGCAGAAGCCGATGCACCAAGCGCCAAGGGTGCTTTTCGCGCGGCCCTCCGTGAACAACGATCGCAATGCCGGGCGCGGGAGAGCGGCCGCGGTCCGTCTGGCGTGTCCACGCGTCGGCGGGACGTCCGTCCCGGTGATCTGCGCGGCCACGCGGCCCGCTTCCTCCATCCGGCCATTGGCGGCCAGCCAGCGGGCCGATTCCGGCAGCGCTCGCTGCAGGACGGCCGCGAGCAGGATCGGCAGCCCGCCGACCACGAACAGTGCTTGCCATCCGAAGCCTGGAACCAGGATGGGGGCGAGGAATGCGCCGATGAGCGTCCCGATGGCGAACATCCACTGGATGAAGCTCACCATCCGTCCACGTACCCGCGCGGGCATGAGCTCGTTGAGGTAGCTGGCTCCCACCGGCGTCTCGCCGCCGAGGCCGACGCCCTGAACGAGGCGCAACCCGAACAGCCACCAGAAGCCCGGTGACCACGCGCACGCCACACTGAACGTGGATAGGATCGCGAGGGTGGCGCGCAGCACCGCGATGCGCCCGAACCGCTCGGCCAACATGCCCGACATGATCGCCCCGGCCAGTTGGCCGAGATAGCCGCCCGCGAGCAGGATGCCGATTTGGACGGGCTGAAGCTCCCAGCTGGTGATCAGGATCGGTAGGACGAATGCGAGCGCGGTCGCATCGTAGGCGTCGAGCATGTGCGCCGCGCCCAGCAAGCCGAGCGCGCGCCAATGGACCGGCCGAAGCGGCGAGGCGTCGAGGCGCAGCCCGATCAGGTCTGGCCCGGCGGTGACGTGGGCGTGCATGAACTAGCCCGCGCTGAAGCGCTGCGGCGCCGGCCCATCGCCGGGCGGGCACGCGTTTTCGACGGCGCCGAGGAGATCGTGCAGCAGCCGCCGCCGGAGCGGGGCCGGTGGCGCGCACGCGGCAGTTCCGCCGATCCAGGCGAGGAAAGGCTGGTGCGGGGCGGCGAGCCGCTCCTCTACCAAGCCATGCAGCACCGAGTCCGCCGCTTCGCCATAGCGCAGCGCGAGCAATCCGAGCAGGTCCGCCTCGATTGTCGCCGCCCGCAGCCGGACCAGGCCGCCACCGCAGCACGAGCAGCCGAGACCGTGCAGCGGCCGCGCCTGCATGCGACGCAACCCGGCTGCCAGCCGGCGTAGCGCGTCGGTGTCGATATCGGCAGCGGCGCTCATTGCGCGCGCAGCGCCGCGGTTGCGGCCACGTCGATGCGCCCGTCTGCATCGATGGCTACGCCGTAGTTGTCGCGTGCCGCTTCGGTGCTGACATAGCCCTCGAGCACGTCGTGCACGACGGCCGCCGGGTCGCGGCTGCGCGGGTCGCCATATCCGCCGCCGCCGCCCGATGCTAGTGCGAAGCGCTCGCCGGCGCGGATCCGCGCTCCGCCGAGCTTGCCGTTCGGCAGGTCGTCGATCCAGCGCCCGTCCCGTCGCAGGCGCACCTGGTTGCCCTGTCCGGCATGGCCGCCCGCGAGCCCCCATGGACGACACAGGGTGCGCTCGATCGTCGTCGTGAGGGACATGTCACAACGCGCCTCAACGACGTGCTCAGCGCCCAGGCCGCCCCGATAGCGTCCGGGGCCGCCGCTGTCCGGGCGCAGCCGGTAACTGTGCACGATGACCGGGAAGCGGCTCTCCATCTGCTCGATGGGCGTGTTGTGGGTGTCGCCGTCGTTGATGCAGATCGTGGCCGAGACCCCGTCTTCCGTCGACTTGGCGCCCCAGCCGCCGCCGGGAACGCCCAGCCCGGCGAGGAAGAAGCGGCCAGTCTTCGGCGACAAGCCCTGGATGAAGCCGACGGTCAGGTCGGCATAGTGTCCGGCGATCGTGCGGTCGGGGATGGCAGGGGCGAGCGCCTTAAAGATCGTGTCAATAACGGTCATCGGGTAGGTCATCCACCAGGCCATGGGCGCGGGGCGCTCGGCGCTGATGAAGGTGCCGGGCGGGATCACGATGTCGAGGGAGCGGAACGAACCGTCGTTGATCGGGTAGACGGTCGGGGTGGTCAGGCATTTGTACGCGAGCTGCGCGCAGGCAATGCCGGTCGCGATGCCGGAGTTGTAGAAGCCCCCGACCTGGTCCGCGACCGCGCTCAGGTCGATGGTCATGCGCTCACCGGACACTTCGACGCGCACGCGAATGGGGATGGGTTCGCCGATCCGCACGCCGTCATCGTCCATGAAGGATTCCGCTTCGTAGACGCCGTCGGGAATGGTCAGCGTGTTGGCGCGCGCCTCCGCTTCGGACTGGTCCATTAACGCATCGATCGCGGCCCGGATCGGCCGAATTCCATAGCGGCGGACCAGCTCGCCGTAGCGCCGTTCGCCGGTCACGACGGCAGTGACCTGCGCGCGCAGATCGCCGAGCGCGAGGTTCGGCATGCGCACGTTCATGGCGATGATGTCGACGATGTCCTGGTTGACCACGCCCCGGCGCTGGTATTTCAGCATCGGGATCTGCAGGCCCTCCTGATAGATGTCGGTGGTCACATGGCTGATGGTGCCGCCAACATCGAGCCAATGGGCCATGCAGCAGGCGAACGCGATCAGCTCGTCGCCGTGGAAGATCGGCATCGTCAGCGTAATGTGGTTGAGATGGCTGCCGGTGATGTAAGGGTCATTGGTAATGAGGATGTCGCCGGGGTGGATGTCGGCGATGCCGAAATGCGAGATCTTCGCCTTGACTGTTTGAGCCATGCCCCGGATGAACATCGGCAGGCCCAGGCCGATCGAAATCGTCTCGCCGTGCTCCGTAAATAGGCCCACGGTGAAGTCGAGCGCCTCGTAGATGATCATGTTGTAGGCCGTGCGCGTGAGATTGGTCTTCATCTCCCCGGTCGTCGCCAGGATGCCGTTGCGGATGATCTCGATCAGGACGGGGTTGCCGGCATCGCTCATGCGAAGGCTCCGACGGTGATGTCGAGATTGCCAAAACGGTCCACCTCCAGCCGATCGCCGGGCGCGATCACCGTGGTGGAGGCGTGTTCCTCAATCAGCGCGGGCCCGGCGAGCGCGTCGCCTGCCCGAAGCCGCGCGCGATCGTAGACGGGCGTGTCGACGAAGCCGGCGGCCTGGCGGAAATAGACCGGCCGGCGCTGGCGTGCAGCCGGGGGCCTATCGGCGCCCTCACCGCGCTCGACCGTTGTCCATGGTGGCTTTGGCAGCTCGCCCAGCACGGTCAGGCGAAGGCTGACGAGCTCGGCCGGCTCGTCGGGTGCGCTGGTGCCGTAGCGCTGCAGGTGGACCGCGTCGAATGCGCGCTTTATCCCGTCCCGGTCCGCGGCGGCAAACAAGGGGTCGGGCAGGCTGACCGTCACCGCGTGTTCCTGCCCGGCGTAGCGCATGTCGGCCGCACGCTCGACGAGCACGCGCTGGGCCGGGTAGCTGGAACGCGAGACGGCCTGGCGCCCGAGCGCCTCCATCTCCCGAAACAGCCCCGCCACCTTGTCCCAAGGGACGGTCGCGAGTCGCTCGAAGATCGAGCGCACGTAATCGTGCCGCAGATCGCTGAACAGCATGCCGAAAGCCGAGAAGTGCCCTGGCGACGGCGGGACCAGCATGCGGCTGATACCCAGCTCCTGGGCGATCGCGCCGCCATGCAGCGGGCCGGCGCCCCCGAACACGATCATCTGGAAGGCGCCGGCGTCGAGCCCGCGCTCGGTCGTGACAGCCTTGACGGCATGCGACATCGCGATCACCGCGATGGCAAGGATGCCGTCGGCGGCCTGCACCGGGTCCATGCCCAGCGGCTCGGCGATTTCGTCGCGCAGCGCCGCCCATGCCGCGTCCCGGTCCAGCCGTAACTGGCCGCCGAGGAAATTCTCCGCGTCCAGCCTGCCGAGGATGAGGTTGGCGTCGGTGACCGTCGGCTCGTGCCCGCCGCCGCCATAGCAGGCAGGGCCCGGCTTGGAGCCCGCGCTCTGCGGCCCAACCCTCAGCGCCCGGCCGGAACCCACGCGGGCGATGCTGCCACCGCCGGTGCCCACCTCGAAGATGTCGATCATCGGGATCTGGATTGGCAGCGCGCGCTCGTAGCCGCCGATTAGCGCGCTCCCGGTGGTCAGCATCCTGCCCTCGCTGATCACTCCGGCCTTGGCGGTCGTGCCACCCATGTCGAAGGCGATTGCGTCCTGCAGGCCGATCTGGCGGCACACCGCGAGCGCGCCGCTCACCCCGGCAGCGGGACCGGACTCCAGCATCCGCACGCAGTCCCGCCGCGCGTCGGCCACCGGAAAGAGGCCGCCAGTGGATTGCACGACCAGCATGTCGCCCGCGAACCCGTCGCACTCGAGCTCGGTCTGCATCTGCGCCAGGTAGCCGTCGACCCGCGGACCGATATAGGCGTTGGCGGCGACGGTTGAGACGCGCTCGAATTCTCGGTACTCCCCGGTCAGCTGATGCGACGCAGTAATGAACCGTCCGGGCAGCTCCTCCTGCAGAATCGCCTGCGTGCGACGCTCGTGCTCGGCATTTCGATAGGAGTGGACGTAGAAGATGGCGACGGCCTGGACACCCCGGGCCCCGAGCTGGCGAGCAAGCGCGCGCACCGCGTCCTCGTCGAGCGGTTGCAGGACCGTGCCCTCGGCCAGCATCCGCTCGCGCACCTCGAAAGTCGCGGAGCGGCGGACCAGCGGCTTGTGTTTACCGAAGAACAGGTTGAAGGCGTCGGGCCGGTTGATGCGGCCGATCTCGTAGATGTCGCGAAAGCCCTCGGTGACGATCAGCGCGGTTTCGGCGCCAGTCCGCTCCAGCAGCGTGTTGATCGCCACGGTTGAGCCGTGAAGGAAGAGATAGGCTTCTTGGACATTCACGCCGGCGAGGTCGATCGCGCGGCGCATTCCGTCGATCAGCGCGTCATGCGTTGAAAGCGACTTGCCGAAATACAGCCCATCCCTTTCCGAAAACGCAGCTAGGTCGGTGAAGGTGCCGCCGATGTCGATGGCGATTCGCAGCTGGTCCACGCGCACCGGGGTGTGTGCCTGATCCATCATCAGCCGTGCGGCGCCATGGTCGAACCCGGTTCAGCAAGCCGCTCGCGCATCCGCCCTCTCCCGGACATTTACCAATTATGGACAAAACCTAGATCTAGGCTGGCGCCGTGTCAACAAAAATAAAATGTTTTACCTTTGTTGCGGCGGAGCCGTCACGCGCGGATCCGCCGAGCTACCGGCCCTGCCGGTAGCCGAGCGCGCTCGAAATCGATCCGGCCGTCGCTGCGGTTGCCTCGATCAGCGCCGGCTGCTCACTGGGCAGGTTCCCATGCAGAGCGAAGCTGATGCCAAGCACGCATAGAAGCTCGCCTGAAGCGTTGAACACCGGTGCGGCGCATGCCGAGCAGTCCGGCATGATCGAGACGTCGGCCCAGAAGACCCTGTCGCGGCGGATCGCCGGGCCGACCTCTTGATACGCGGTCCGCAGCGCCTTTTGTGGATCGATTCCCAGCTCGACCGCGTCGCGCACGAGGATGGGCTCCGTGACCGCTGGGGGTAGGAACGCGGCGAACACGGGCCCCACCGCCGACCGGACCAAGGGCGCAACGGAGCCGAGCCGGATGTTCATCAATGCGCCGGGTGGCAGCCGATTGTGCACCAGCACAGGCCCGCTGGACGCCCAGACATAGACGAACGTCGACTGCCCGAACCGCGTGCACAACTCGTTCGCGGCCTCGCGCACCAACTCGAACTCGTCGAGGCGGCTCAGTGAGGCGAGCCCCAGCGCGATGGCGCCTGGTCCGAGTCCGTACAGCCCGGTGGTGTCATGCCGCTTGGCAATGCCCTTGGCGCAGAGGCTGACGAGGTAGCGGTGCAGCTTGCCCGGGTTCATGCCGGTGATAGCGGAAAGCTCTGTCAAGCTGCTCGGCTGTGCATTGCGGGCCAGTATGTCAACGATGCTCAGCCCCTGCTCCACGGCCTTGATGCCCAGGGAGGTGTCGCGCTTGCGCGGCCGTCCCGCCCGGCGCTTGACCCGCTTCTGCGCGCCGTTCAGGGCTGCTTCCGTCTCATCCATCGGCTGGCATCCACCCGCAGCAGGCTTACACAACGCATCAAGGAAGGGGCGGCTTGGCGCGTTAATCAGGATTCCGGCCGTCGGGTCGAGGCTGGTGACACGAGTGTTGACACTGGTGGCGAATCCGCTCGCCGCTGGTCAGGCTACCTGAAGCGTGGCAAAGCGCGAGGCGCGTGTTCTCGCGACGGGGTGCCGGCGAGCCACTCCGCGACGCGGTCGGACAGGTTCTCCACGAACTGCAGCACCACCGCGAGCGCGAGCCGGCCGAGCGCCTCGGCGGGCTTGCGGCGGCGCGGGAAGAGCGCGGCGAACTGGCTGTCCTGGTACACCGGGCCGAGCGCGTCGGCGATGCGCAGGCAGAGCGTGCCCTTGGGGAAGGCTGCCCGCGCGACGCGGCGCGTCTCCTCGGGCACCACGGGCAGGTCTTGCGGGCGAAGGGACATGGCAACAGCCTCCGAGCGTGCGGGGGCGCACCATCCTATCTCGGCGTCCGTGTGCGCCGTCACGACCGGGCGATCACACGGCCACCGATTTCGCCACCAGTGTCAGTGTTGGGTCAGCATCTCATTCAGGAGCGCACCCGCGCTGGACTGGCCGCGGCCGCAGCGCGCGGCCAGAAAGGTGGATGCAAGCCCGTCATCACGCGCGAGAAGCTCGAGCGCGCCCGCGTCATCATGGCCAAGGGGTCGACCGTGCGGGAGCCAGCCACCCCGCTCAGGGTGGAGGAAACGGCGCTCTACACCACATCTTACGCAGCTACCTGGAGCTCATATAACCCGTTCCCGGCAATGTTCGCCGGACGTTCGCATTTAGCGTTTAAGCTGCAACCGACGCTATGCCCTCCGGATGGCGCGAGCCGTGGCGCTCCGAGTGGAAACACGCGACCGCAAGCTGCGGCATCTCACGACGATGCGCAAGACTATCAGGGGTGGCCGCCTGCGGGTCGTTCATCGCTCGGCATAGCGCATGTCTTTCGCTTAGTGCCCGCCGCCGCCCGCGCCCGGCTGGGCGCGGGACAAGAACGCGACGCCGAGCAGGCTGACGAGCAGCCCGGCGCCAATCAGCAGGAAGCAGTCCGCATAGCCCATCACCAGCGCTTGCTGCCGCACCTGCATAGCCAAACGTGCCACCGCCTGGTCGGAGCCGACCACCTCGCTCATCCGCTCCAGCCGCTCGGCCAGGAGCAGGGAGTTGCCCGTAATCCGCTCGGCGATGGCGGAAAAATGCCACTGCTCGCGGTGCTCGGCCGCCGTCGCCAGCATGGCGATGCCGAAGCTGCCGCCCAGGTTGCGCGCCATGTTGAACAGCGCACTCGCCGCGCCCGCCTGCGCCGGCTGGATCCCGACCGTCGCCATCTGCGACAGCGGGGAGATGATGAACGGCTGGCCCAGCGCGCGCACCAGCTGCGACCACTTGAGCTGGTCGATCCCGGTGTCGGCCGACATGTCATAGCCGTTCATCAGGCAGCTCGCGGCGAACAGGCTGAGGCCAAAGGCGAGCACGACCCGGCTGTCGATCCACTTCGAGACGAGCGGCAGCAGTGGCAGAATGGCGAGTTGCGGCAGGCCCATCCACATCTGCACCATGCCGATCTGGAACGCGTTGTAGCCCTGCACGCGCTGAAGGTAGAGCGGCAGGATATAGATCGAGCCGTAGAGCGCGAGCCCGCTGGCGAAGTTCACGGCGCAGGCGACGGCGAGCGAGCGTTTGCGCAACAGGCGCAGATCGATGAACGGCTCCCGCCGGGACAGCTCGATGATCAGGAACGCGAGCAGGAAGACGCTGGCGACCACCGCGCAGAGCAGGATGAGATCGTCGCCGAACCAGTCCTTCCGCTGGCCCTCCTCAAGCACGTATTCGAGGCAGCCCAAGCCGACCGCCATGCAGACGATGCCGCCCCAGTCGCCGCCGGCCAGGCGGTCGAGCCGCATCGGCTGGCTGTCGAGCCCCCAGGCGATCATCGCGATCAGCGCCGCTCCGGGCAGCAGGTTGATGTAGAAGATCCAGTGCCAGCTGAAGCTGTCCGTGAGCCATCCGCCGATCGTGGGCCCGATGGCGGGCGCGAAGGTGACGGTCAGGCCGAAGATGGCGCTGGCGATGGACCGCTGCACCGGCGGGAT
>JAFAUV010000409.1 GCA_019243075.1 Bradyrhizobium sp. | reverse complement strand
TCCAGTCTCGAGAAGCGCGTGCCGCCCTGGTCGCCGCCCCAATATTCCCACCCCAGCGCGGGTGTCGCGGCAAACACGATGAGGGCGATCAAAGCGGGCCGGACTCCCATGCGGACCATTCCCCACGATCGTTGCAATGAACTATTTGCTCTTCGGGTCGGCGGCTGAAGGCCGCGCCCCGCTCCAGGGATCGTATTTTTCCTTGGGCTCGGGAATGCGCTTGAGCGCATCCTTGTAGGCCTTGTCGTCGACCTGCGACTTCTTCTCGTCGGTCTTGCTGTCGCCGCCGTGGCCGCGCTTGCCGCCTCCCATCCCGCCCATCTGCGCCTGCGCGGGCATGATCAACAGCGCGAGCAGCGCAGCCACCACCGTCACGGTCTTCATCCCTGTTCTCCCCTTGCCGTCGCCCGCGGCGAACTTAGCGGTGGTGCTGCAAAAAAAGAAGACCGGCGCGCAAGACCGGTCTTCCCTGAACTTTCGGTAACCTTGGATCAGAAGCGCCGGCCAAAACCCATCGGCCGTCCCATCATCATTCCGCCGCCGTGAAAGCCCCAGCCGAGGCCGGCGGCGCGCATCGGCGGACCACCATAGACCGGACCACCGGCGAGGACGGTGCGATGCGGCGGCTCGGGATCGCGCGGCGGTGTCGCATGAACTTTCTTGATGACCACCGGCTCCGAATCTTGCGCGGGCGCCACTCCGGCCTTCTTCAGGATCTGCGGCGACGGGGCGTTTGGAGCCGGCGGCGGCGCCGTGCAGGTGACGAGCGCGGCCACCTGTGCCGGCGGGTTCGGGCGGAAGCGCAGCCGCTCGATCAGCGTGCGCGCGGGGATCGACAGATCGGTGTCGGGATATTCGGCGAGGAACGAACGGTAGCTCGCCGCGGTGTTGATTGTCACGGCTTCATGCCACGCCGCCATCTTGTGGCGGAGCACGATCCACTCGCGCACTTCGGCCGCGAACGGCGAGCGCGCAAACAGCGCATCAAAGGCCTGATAGGCTTCCGGCGTGCCGTCGGAGACAATCATCTCATGGGCGGCATCTGGCTGCTTGCCCTGCAGGTCGCGTTTCCACTGCTCCAGGCTGCGCTTTTGCGTCACGGGCATCGGGCCGGCATTGGCGGAAGCCGGACCGTTCGCGGCCACGAATTTGAAATCTTCCGTGAGCGAAGAGCTTTCCCAGGGCGTCTGCCGGCCGCCGGTCGCCTTGTTGACGGCAACGCGCACCTGCTTGAAAGCCTGCTCGATCGGCAGACCGGGCGTGCGGGCCGCCGTCAGCAGTGCGGTGGTATAGGGACTGTCGGCGCCCGCGCCGTCCTCGGCCTCCGCACCAGGCGAGGTCGAATAGGACAAGAAGGTGCCGGGCGCGCCGGTCTTGGTGTCGACCAGCGCAAGGCCGCGGCCGGCAGTCTGGTTCAGCGCCGGAAATGGATTGTTGCGACAGGCATCGAGCAAGAGAATGCGCATCCGGGTCGGCACCGAATTGAGGGTGTTGAGGATGTCGTTGAGCCGCACCGCCTGCAGCGGGATGTCGGCCTCGCGCTTGGGATCGACGTCGACCGGCACGAGATAATTCTCGCCGTCGATCTGCAGGCCGTGACCGGCATAAAAAACCAGCGCGACCGTATCAGCTCCTCTCGCCGCGATCTCGGCAGTGAAGTCGCCGACCTTCTGGTTGAATTCCTTTTGCGAAAGGTCGGAGGCCGTCGTCACCTCGAAACCGGAATCGGTGAGCAGCTTGCTCATCGCCTTGGCGTCGTTGGCCGGATTGGGCAAGGACGGCACCGCGCGGTAGGCGGATTGGCCGATCACGAGCGCCACCCGGTTCTCGGCCTTTGCGGGGCTGGCGGCCGCCAGCAACGCAGCCAGTGCAGCACTTAACAGAATTGGGCAAGAGAATGCTCTGCGGAACATGGGCCACCTCCCATCGGAATAATGGCCTTTGGACGCAGGCACGCCCACGACGGTTCGAACCGGTTCTATCGAGGGCTGCGATTTCGACGCTTGATCAGCATTTGTTGATCGGCCGCGGCCTCGGAAGTGATGGTCGGCCGGGGCGCTTTTTTTACCGCCGGCGCCTAAAATCGCGCAATGCGGGCTGGGTTCTTTCATATGGCTGTCCTGGCGGCCACGGCACCGGCACTGGTGGGATGCGGCTTTGCCGATGTGCGCTCCCCGGTGCCTGAATTCATGCGCGCCAGGGAGACGGAGGCGCCACTGCCCGAGCCGCCCCCGAACGTCAAACGGCTGGTTCATGACCAGCTCGATTTCATGTTCGCCGCCAACTCGAACCCGCAAAATATCAGGGTCTCCGCGCCGCATCACGAGGTGCGCGGTCTTGGCTGGACGGCATGCGTGCGCGCCGAGGTCAATTCCGCGACGGGAAAGGCGATCGGGGCGGAAACCTGGCGCATCAGCATCGAGAGCGGGACGATCGTCGACCGCCGCCGTGCCGGGGCCGAAGACAATTGCGAAACCGAAAGCTACGAGCCGCTTTAGGCGCATGATCCGGAAAAGTGCGCAGCGGTTTTCCGAAAAAGATCATGCCCAAACAAAAGCGCCCCAGCGCACAACGTTCATGCTGAATCGAGCATTAATGTTACCGCTCAAATTGCGTGGGCGAACAAACGGCTTCTTCCGAACTTTGCGCTAGGTTTTGCCCGTTAAGCGGGAAACGGAACGTGGCCGAGATTGTCGACATCGCGATGGCGCGAAGGGCTGGCGATGCCACGGCTTTGCGCGCCCGAACCGAAGCTGCCTGTTTCGAACCGCCGCTGACAATACTCACCTCCATCGACATCGGCGACTGGCGCGGCCTCGGCGCGCGCGCGATCGAGCCGAACGGCTATTACCTGCCCGATTGGGAATTGGCGGTGAACGCGACCGCGCCCGGGCGCACCGGCGTCTCCGCGCTTTCCGCCCGGAATGGCGACAAACTGATCGGGCTGATGCCCGTCGTGCCGCTGTGGCGGGGGGCCAAAATCCCGCTGCCCGCGCTCGCGAGCGCCCATCCCTATGGCACGCTGTGCACGCCGCTGCTCGACCGCGACGAGGCGGAGAACGCCGCGCAGCGCCTGCTCGAGGTTGCGCGTGCGAGCGGCGCCCGCGCATTGCTGCTCCGCGAGGTCTCCCTCGATGGCAGGACCATGAAAGCGTTCAACAGCGTGCTGCGCGGCGACGGGTTGCGCTCGCGTGTGCTGAGCTGGCATCTGCGCGCTTCGCTCGATGCAAGGGGCGATGCCGACGAATTGCTCCACGAGGCCCTAAGCGGCAAGAAGCTGAAGGAGCTGCGGCGCCAGCGCCATCGCCTTGCCGAGCATGGCGACATCGTCTTCAACGTTGCGCGCTCGCCGCAAGAGGTCGCCTCCGCGCTGGAAGCCTTCCTGAAGCTGGAAGCCGGCGGCTGGAAAGGCGGGCGCGGCACCGCGCTGGCGCAGGTCGCGGGCGACGCCGCCTTCATCCGCCGCGCTGCTCCGGCGCTGGCGAGAACCGGCAATTGCGAGATCGTGACGCTGAGGGCCGGCGACACCCCGGTCGGGGCCGGCATCGTGCTGCGGCATCTGACGCGCGCGTTCTTCTTCAAGATTGGCGTCGACGAGCGCTTTGCAAGATTTTCACCGGGCGTTCAGCTCACGCTGGACCTTACGCGCCATCTCTGTGCAGATCCCCTGATCGCCTCGGCCGACTCCACGGCCGCTCCCGATCATCCCATGATCAATCCGATCTGGCGGGGCCGCTTCGCCATAGGCGACGTGCTGATCCCACTGCGGCAAAACGATCCGCTGTTTACGCTGATTCACGCGGCGCTCACAGCACGCACCCTCGCGCGCAAAACTGCGCGCGGCGCGGTCCACTGCATCCGCGCGTTGCGAAAACGCTGAGAAATTCTACCCCGTTTTCTTCTTGCGCACGGCATTCCGCATGTGCCGCGCTAGAACGTCGCCGATGCGCGACTGATAGCCGGCCCCCGAACGCTTGAACCACCGCAATATCTCTGCATCCAACCGCGTGAAACGAGTTGCTTTGGGTTTTCCGACTTTGGACGCCCGCGAGGGATGAGCTTGCCTCCACGACGATGATCTGCCGAGGCAAACCAGTCGGCGGTCAATTCAGGAATCTCATCGTACTCGTGCCCTTGCACGACATGACGGTCAACCTTTCGCAAATCGCTTCCCAAAGCGGGCTTTTTCGCGGTCATTTGCCTTCCTCATTGAAATGACGTGCCGGGCGCTGCCGCGCGGCGTCCAGACAATTAACACCGTTCGAAATATTAGACGGTTAAGCCGTCCACCCTCACTTCAACGGCGAATGTGGCGCGGGCAGCATGATGGTCGAGTGCATTTCTTCCAGGAATGCCGGCCCCTTGCCGAGGAATTCCGCCCACACGGGATCCTTCGTCGCATTGGCGCGGGCTTCGGCGCGTGCGTCGAGGCTCGGATAGGCCCAGATGTGGCAGACTTCGTTGGGCTGGCCGGTTTCGGTCTGCCACAGCCCCACGATCTTCGAATATTTCTCGCGCGCCGGCAGCGCTGCGGTGAAGGCATCGGCCCATTGGCGGACCGCACCCAGCGGCTTGGCCCGATAGTTGCGCAGTTCGTAGATATTGCCGGTCGAACCGGGCGCGACCGGCGGCTTGATGGCGTTCATCAGGCGCACCTCCTGGCGCACCAGAATGGGGCGGATCAGCGGAAGATAGTCGCTGGTCCAACGCGCATTCCTGGCGAGCTCGGCGCGCAGCCGCGTCCGCTCATTGAGGTCGCTGTAGCTCCACATGTGCAAGACCTGATTGAGCGGGCCGATCTCGGTGAACCAATAGCCCTCGAGCTTGCCGAAATCATTGCCGCGGATGTCGAGCGAAACCGTGCTCGCGGCCTTGACCATGTCGCCGACGCTGCCGGGCTTCACGGTGTAGGTTCTCAGTTCATAGATCATGACGTTCTCTCCCGTTTTGTTTGGCTCGTCTCGCAATGAAAAGCCCGGCACGAGGCCGGGCTCAAGGGGCTGGTTACACCGGCCTACTCCGCCGCTTGCGCGTTCATTTCCGCCGAGACCTGGCGGATGGCGCGGGCGAGCAGCTCGGCCGGCTGGGCGCCGGAGACCGCGTATTTCTGCGCAAATACGTATGTCGGCACGCCCGAGATGCCCTTGTCGGAGGCTTCCTGCGCCTGGCCTGCGATCAGCGCGACGTCCTCCTCGCTCGCAAGCCGCCGCCGCACGTCCTCGGCGTCGAGCCCGACATCGGCCGCGGCCTGGACCAGCACGTTGACGTCGGTAAGATCGCCGCCGTCGCGGAAATACAATTCCATCAGCCGCTGTTTCATCGCCGCCGCCTTGCCGCCGGCTTCGGCCCAATGGATCAGGCGGTGGCAATCGATGGTGTTGGGCTGGCGCTTCACGAGCTCGGGATGATAGGAGAGCCCCTCCTCGCCCGCAGCCGCGACGACGCGGCCCGCAATGCCCTTATAGGCCTCGGGCGAGCCGAATTTGGCGGTGAGATATTCCTCGCGGCTGATGCCCTCGCGCGGCACCCAGGAATTGAGGAAGAACGGCCGCCAATTCACCTCGACAGGCACCTCGGCGACGAGCGCCAGCGCGTCCTCGATCCGCTTCTTGCCGATATAGCACCAGGGGCAGACCACGTCGGAAACGATGTCGATTTTCAGCGGCTTCGGCGAGCTCATGGCGTGTCCTCCCGGAGAACGATCGCTCCAAGATAGGCCCAACGAGCCGCGAAACAAGCGTTAATCCGTGCGCGCTGCGAGGCTTCGCATTCGCGCCGCAGTCAGCTCGTCCGCCGGGAAGAAGGTCTCCAGCGCCAGCTCCGACAGCGTGATGTCGAGCGGCGTGCCGAACACCATGGTGGTCGAGATGAAGCTCAGCACCTCGCCGCGGTAGCGGAGCTTGAAAGGGATCGCGACACTGTCTGCCGGCACCGGGCCTGACCGTGCGGGAATCCTGAAAGCCCTGAGCTCGTCGTAGAGCTTCAGCAACTGCGAGTCGGCGGTGGCCTCGCATTGGCGGTGCAGGCGTTCGAGCAGATGCGCGCACCATTCGGCGAGATTGACGGTGCGCGGCGCCAGCCCCTCCGGATGAAAGGCCAGGCGCAGGATGTTGAAGGGCTGGCCGAGCAGCCGCTCCGGCACGCCCTCGAGCAATGGTGCCACCATGCGGTTGGCGGAAACCAGATTCCAGTGCCGGTCATAGGCCAATGCCGGATTGGGCTCATGCGCCTTGAGCACCAGACCGATCGCCTCGCGCGCCGATTTCAGCGCGGGATCATCGAGCGCGCGCTGCGGAAAGGCCGGCGCAAAGCCGGCGGCGACAAGGAGCACGTTGCGTTCTCGCAAGGGCACGTCCAATCGCGACGCCAGTTTGAGGACCATCTCGCGTGACGGTGCCGATCGGCCGGTCTCCACGAAACTCAAGTGACGCGCCGAGATCTCGGCGTCGACAGCGAGGTCGAGCTGGCTCAAATGGCGGCGCTGCCGCCATTCGCGCAGGTGCTCGCCGATATGAAGAGGCGCCGGGCGCTCGGCCCTCGCCGTGGATGCATATGCGTTCATGATCGAAACCTATCACGCGAAATTCGCCCGTTCCATTACGTGGCAGGTAATCGAATTGACTGGCCCAAGGGATCATGTTCGGCGGCACAGGAGCTGACCATGTTGATGCTGTCCCTTGTCCGCACCCTCGCCATCCTGCTTCCGTTGGCCGCAAGGCTTGCGACTTGGCTTCTGGCGCGGTCCCTCAACATGCCCGAACCGCTGGTGCATGCCACAAGCCTGTTCCTGTTCGTGCAGGTGCGGGCGGTCGAGAGCAGCGTCGGCAAGTCGCTCTGTCCCGTCCGGCTCGCCCGCCGGGTCCTCGCCTGGTTCCGCTGACCCCACCCCTTCAACGAGAGGAGAGACCTGCCATGATCATTTCTTCCCCGTTTCTGCGCCGCGCGCTGCTGGCTGACACCATCTTCAGCGGCGTCGGCGCCGCCGGCATGACGCTGGATGCCGGCATGCTCGCGCCCTTGCTCAACCTTCCGGAAGGGCTGATCAGGGAGACCGGCCTGATCCTGATCGCCTATACGCTGCTGGTCGGCTGGCTCGCCACGCGATCCTCGTTGCCGAAAGGGCTGGTGATGGCCGTGATCGCCATCAACGCAGCGTGGACGCTCGCCAGCATCGCACTGTTGTTCTCGGGCACCGTCTCGCCGAACCTGCTTGGCGAAACCGCGATCGTGGCGCAGGCGATCGCAACCGGCGTGCTCGCGGAGCTGCAATATATCGGCCTGCGCCGGAGCGGCGGCATGGTCGCAGCGTAGCCTTGCCCCGCGCGCGACCGCCAGAATATCAAGAGCCGATCCAGGGGCTCCCCTCGATCGGCTTGGAATTGCGATGATGATTCTGAAAAGAGCGCGGCCTTACGCCGCGAAACGATCATGGCCGTTGGCGGCGCGGTCCTGGCCGTTGAGAAATTTTCCGTTGGCGGACTTTCCATTCACGGACTTGCCTCCGGTGTATCTGCCGTTGCCGAGTTTGCCGTTGACGCGCGCCTTTACGCTGCCGTTGAGCTTTCTCAGCTTTTCCTTGGCCTTGGCGAGCTTCGCGGCGAGCCGCCGCGCTTTGCGCTCGGCCTTTTCCCGCTCCCGCTGTCGTTCCGCCCGGGCCTCGGCACGCTTCTTCTTTCGCTTCTTCTCGCAGGCCTCGCATTTGCACCCGATCGGCTTCAGGTAGGCCTTGAAGTAGTCGGTGCCGTAATCATAGTTGATCTCCTCGCCCGGCTCGATGTCCTTGATCGCGCGGATGTAGACCCTGCGCTTGCGCGGTTTGACATCGCTTTCGGCGTTCGGCCTGCAGGCGTGATTGATGTAACGGGCGATGTTGTTGCGGACCGAGCCATCGATGGTCCAGCGGTCGTTGAGCTCGAACAGGTATTTGTTCTCGATCCCGTCGTCTTTTTTCTTCTTCGAATCCAAGAGCGGCCCGAAATAGCGGATGATCCGGGTACCCTTTTTGATGGGTTTGGTGGCGAACAGGCCAAGCCCGGTGCGGGAACGGCCGATGCGGTAAGGTTTGTTTTGGGAAAGTTCGGGCATGGTATCGTTGTGAACGGACGCACGATCGCGCCCGTTCTAGAACGATTCAATGCCGATGTCAGTCCTTTTGCGCCGCGGATGCGAGCCTTCCCCAGCTTCTAGGGTCGAGGGCCCATGTTGGTTCCGCGTTTGAATGCGGCAAGCACGAGGTGCAGTTTGTCGCTGGCCGCCGCCGCGCGCGGCGGAGCTGGCGAAATGCCGACGAGCCCCTGCTCAGGTCGGCCGCCCATGGCCGCTTTGCAATACGGAGCCGATTGACAGCGAGGCCGCGAAGGCGCCTGCTTGGGCGCAACAAGCCTGCTCCGGTGCGGGAGGGAACGCCATGGCCGAGTATTTCGCAGGAAACGTCACGGACTATGCCGATGGCGACCGCAAGGTCGTGGATTGTGGCGAGCATGAAATCGGCGTTTTCCGGATCGGCGACGAGTTCTTCGCCTGGCATAACCGCTGCGCCCATCGCGCCGGGCCGGTGTGCCAGGGCCGCATCATGAAGCGCGTGATCGAGCCCGTCGCCGACGACCGCACCACGCGGACGCTGGAATATGACGCGATCGAGACCAATATCGTCTGTCCCTGGCATGGCTACGAGTTCAGCATCCGGACCGGCCGCCATCAGGGCTCGGGTCGCTTTCGCCTGCGAAAGGCCGACATCACCATCCGCGGGGGCGAGATCTATGTTCGGAGCTGAGGGTGATCGCAATCGCGACGCCGGCGAACGCAATCGCGACGCCGGCGATCGCAGCAACGACGCCTATGGCTGGATCGACCGGATGGCTCCGCAACTCTTGCGCGCCTCGCGCGAGCTGGTCGAAAACGGCGAAGCCGCCCGCGTCTCGGACGAGGCGGTGGCGCAGATCCTGACCGCGGCGCTCCGGCTCTATGTCGCGAAATCCGACGGCGAGGAGCGCACCTTTGCCCCCATCGCGGGCCGCAACGACAGCGAGCTGACGCCGACCGAGCTGCTGTCGGCGGTCTCCGAAATGCTGCGCGCGATGCGGCTCGGCCCGATGGAGCTTGCACTCTGGTACCGGCGGCGTCCGGACGAAGACCTTCATTCTGCGGGAGAGCGGCCATGAATCTTCAGGGCAGGATCGGACCACCCTATTCGAGGGTCCAGGAAATCACCGTGCATACCGACACCCGCGACATCCTCGCGCATGCAAGGCGCAACGCCATCCGCCGCGGTCTGCAGGATATGTTCGTCGTCGACATCGACGCCCATCATGTCGAGACCGTGTCCTGGAAGGAGATTGTCACCTATATCGAGGACCCGGTGGTCCGCGACAACGCGATACGTTTTCAGAACGAGCGGCTCGCGGCCCCGCCCTACGGCCTCAATGGCGACCTTGGCCTCCGCTACCAGTCGGTCGGCGGGCGCATCCCGCACCAGGACGGTCAGCGCGAGACGGTGGAGGAGACCGGGGTGCATCGCGATGTCATGCTGACGCGGCGGGCAATGGATTCGCTCGGCGTCGACAACATGGTGGTGTTCCCGACGCCGATGCTGTTTCTCGGCATGCATCCGCAGCCGGAAATGGAGGTCTGGCTCGGCAATGCCTATAACCGCTGGTTGATCGATCGCGTCCTCGCCGACGACGATCGCATCAAATCGCTGATCTACCTGCCCTTCAACACACCGCGCGAAGCCGAGCGGACGGTAAAGGAATTATCCGGCAAGAAAGGCGTGATCGGCTTCTGCGTGACCTCGACCCGCAACAAGCCGGTGCATCACAACGACTACATGCGGCTCTATTCCATGATCGAGGAGACCAACAAGCCGCTCGCCTTCCATGCCGGCTATCACTGGCAGGACGCCTCGCTGGCGACCGTCAACCGCTTCCTCGGCATGCACGCGCTCGGATTCGTCTGGTGCAACATGGTGCACATGACCAACTGGATCCTGAACGGAATCCCCGAGCGGTTTCCCAGGCTGAAGACGGTGTGGGTCGAGAGCGGGCTTGCCTGGGTGCCGTTCCTGATGCAGCGGCTCGACGACCAGTTCCTGATGCGGCCTTCCGAGGCGCCGCAGCTCAAGCGGATGCCGAGCGAGTACATGAACACCAACTGCTTCTACACCACCCAGCCGATGGAGACGACGCATCCGAAGGCGCTGGAAAATACGCTGGAGATGATCAAGGCCGAGACCCAGCTATTGTTCGCCTCCGACTGGCCGCATTTCGATTTCGATCTGCCGCAGGAAATCTGCGACCTGCCATTCCTGTCCGAGCAGGCCAAGCGCAACATTCTGGGCCTGAACGCGGCGCGCATCTTCAACCTCGATCCGACCCCGGTGAAGAAGCTGGCTACCACCTGATTTGCGGCGCTGTCCGCTCAGGACGCGGATGGGCTCGGCATGGCGATCTTCAGCATGGCATCCAGCAGGGTCCCGACCTCCGTGCCCGTGGGCAGCCGGTGCAGGATGTCCTTCAGCCGGCCGTCCAGCATCAACATCGTGAAGCCGTGTACCAGCGACCAGGCGCGCGCGATCGCGGCCGCCTGCTCCAATGTCAGATGCTCCTGCTCGATCTGCTCATGGCGGCTGGCAGCGACGGCCGAGGCCAGTCCGGCGAAGGCGGCTTCGGCCGCCTCGTCGAGCGAGGGCCGCGAATAATCGAGCCGCTCGGTGCGGAACATCAGCCCGTACATGCCCGGATGGGCCTGGGCATAGGCGACATAGGCTTTCGCGCGCGCCATGCCCCGCGCGGGATGAGGCGCGTCCGGCGCGCCGGCCGCCGCCATCGCCGCGTTGAACTGGCGGAAGCCGATCGCGGCTAGCTCGCTGACGAGCCCGCTGAGATCGCGGAAATGATGCGTCGGTGCCGCATGCGACACGCCGGCTTCGCGCGCTACCGCGCGCAGTGTCAGCCCGGCCAGCCCGTCGCGCTCCAGCACCCGCTCGGCCGCCTGCAGCAACGCATCGCGCAGCGCGCCGTGGTGATAGGGTGCTTCCTCGGCCGCGTTGCGCTGCCCGCGCCGCGCGCGTGCGGCACGCGCCGCCGCGGCGCGGCCGGGGCGCTTCGCTGCCGTTCGCGCCGGTTCTGCCTTCCGTGCCATGCGGGCCTTATATGGCGTTATTTTTACAGCGTAAAGATTTTGCTTGACCGCGTCCGAAAACTGCCTCATCTTAATCTTTACGGTGTAAAGATGGAAACCAGGGAGGTTGCGGTGCAACAACAGCATGCGATGCGTTCCCGATGGCCCAACCGGGCGCCGATCCCGATGGAATGCGATGCGCCGTTTCTCGAGGTATCGGGCGAACTGCCGCGCGAACTGCACGGCACGCTCTACCGCAATGGACCCAATCCGCAATTCGAGGCGCCGGGCGCGCACTGGTTTGTCGGCGACGGCATGCTGCACGCCTTTCGCCTGGAGAACGGCCGCGCCTCCTATCGCAACCGCTGGGTCCGTACCCCGAAATGGCAGGCCGAGCATGACGCCGGCCGCGCGCTGTTCGGCGGCTTCGGACGCAAGCTGGCGGACGCGCCCGCCGATCTGACCGATGGCGGCGTCGCCAACACCAATATCGTGTTTCACGGTGGCCGCCTGCTCGCGCTGGAGGAGGCGCATCCGCCGACGGAGATCGAGCCGGGCACGCTGGCGACGCGCGGCTACTGCAATTATGGCGGCCGCATCGCGGGTCCCTTCACCGCGCATCCCAAGACCGATCCCTTGACAGGGGAGATGCTGTTCTTCGGCTACAATGCCGCCGGTCCCTTTACGCCCACCCTCTCCTTCGGCTCGGTCAGCGCCGCGGGAAAGGTGACACGCTTCGATCATTTCGAAGCGCCCTATGCCAGCATGGTGCATGACTTCATCGTCACCGAGCATCACCTGCTGTTTCCGGTGCTCCCGATCACCGGCAGCCTGCAGCGCGCGTTGGGCGGCCAGCCGGCTTACGCCTGGGAGCCGGAGAAAGGCACCCATGTCGGCGTCCTGAAGCGCAGCGGCTCGACTGAGAATATCGCCTGGTTCCGGGGCGAGAATTGCTATGTCTTCCACATCATGAACGCCTGGGAGGATGGCGAACGCATCATCGCCGACGTCATGCAGTTCGAGGAAGCGCCCCTGTTCCCGCATCCCGACGGCAGGCCGACCGATCCAGGCAAATCGCGCGCCCGCTTCTGCCGCTGGACCTTCGATCTCGCCGCCAACACCGATCGCTTCACGCAAACCTATCTCGACGATCTGACCGGCGAATTTCCGCGCATCGACGACCGCCGCGCTGGGCTAAAGAGCGCACACGGCTGGTACGCCTGCGCCAATCCGGATTTGCCGACCTTCGGCACCCTGTCCGGCATTGCGTATGTCAACGGCGACGGCAAACGGCTCGGCCGATATCAGCTCCCCGCTGGCGACACGATCTCCGAGCCGGTCTTCGTCGAACGCGGCAAGGATGCTAGCGAAGGCGACGGCTGGCTGCTCGCCGTGGCCTACCGCGCAAGAGAGAACCGCAGTGATCTAGCGGTGTTCAACGCGACCGATGTCGAAGGCGGCCCTGTGGCGCTAGTGCATCTCGCCCATCGCGTGCCGGACGGGTTTCATGGCAACTGGGTGGGCGCGGATTGAGGGCAGGTTCCGTCATAGGTCATCGTCTAGGATAATCTGTCACAGAAATTATCGTGTCTCGCTTAAGGGGTGCAGTCCAGTACAGTCCAGCACCGTCACCGTAATCCAAGCGCCAGCTGCTTGAGAGATTTCGTGGGCCGCAATTTCATGTGTTCGTTTCTCCATGCGAAGAGTGTCGCTTGAGCGGCTCGCCTATTCTACGACAATCCCCGGCATTTTACCGAACCTGCCCTTCCGAGCGGAAGGCTTGGTCTTGAGAACGCCGGCAAGGTTTACCGCTAACGTCTCCATCAGAATGTCCTTCAACCGATTGACGGCCGGCGTGAGCTCTCGCCGCGCGTCATGCAGGCACAAAGAGATCGTTGGCACAGACGGCAAGCCGTCGCGTTCGTCTAGCACTGCAAGAGACGATGGAAGCCCCAGCGCCGTCCGGACCGTAACGCCCAAGCCCGCATCGATAGCGGCCCAAAGTCCGTGAAGGCTTGGGCTTGTGAACGCGGTGCGCCAGGGGATG
>JAFAUV010000387.1 GCA_019243075.1 Bradyrhizobium sp. | reverse complement strand
CATCCCTGGTACGAGACGCCGAACATCCATCTCTGCACGATCCGCGACTTCGTCGCGCTGTGCGACGAGATGAACATCCGCGTCGAGCGCAGCATCACCCTCGACCGCCATGGCCGCCCCTACGCCCTCGACCCCCGCGGCAGCCTCGCCAATTTGCTCGCCGAACAGGGTGTGTTCGTGCTTTCGGGAAAGGCGGCAGCCGAGCGGTAGGGCCGGGCCGAATGGGCTCGTTCGTCTTCAATGTCCGCTTTACGACGTCGAAAGCGGTCGTCGGCTCGCTTTCCAGAATTACCGGTTTTGCGGCAAGTGGCCGCTTCTGCCCCACAGCGGCCACTCTGCCCCCGTGGTAAGCCGGATTTCACGCAGAGGAGGTCGGGTGATGTAAAAGCCGCGCATTTGAAATCGCCCCCCGCGAGCTTGATCCGCGGCCATGGCTCGCCGGGTCGAGCCCGGCGAAGACGGAAGGGAAAGCGGTTCCATAAGGGCAGAACCGGCTCCAGCCCGATCCCGCACAGCGCAGCGCGCCCGGCCTTGCTAGCGCGCGAGTACCGCGGCGATCATTGCGTCGCCGTGCCGGAGCGCCTCTTTCCAGGGCTCGCCGTTGTGGTCTTCGTAATAGTCGTGCACGGTGGAATGGACGAGGACGATATCCAGATTGGGCCGGCCTTGCGCGACGGCGCAGAGCTGCGGGCTGGCATCGCTGGCATCGGGCAGAACCAGGACGACGGGGGCGGCGTAGTCGACCGTTCGGAGGTCCTGGTTGCAACGCGGCGAGAAGCCGATCGCACCGGCGAACCTGTCGCGCCGGTTCTCGTTTTGCGCGGTGGTGACCCATTTCGCGACATAGCCGCCGAGCGAAAACCCCTCGAAGAATATCTTGTCCGGGCGGATGACGGGCAGCGATCGGAGAAAAGCGTTTGCCGCGAAGGCATCCTCGATGACCGACTCCATCGTGCCGATGCCGAGTGGCCCTCCATTTCGCAGGTTGCGGGCGCTGCCCCAATCCACCGCCAAGGTCGCAATGCCCATGCGATTGTAGTGCTCGGTCAGCACGGCAAAGGTGCCGGTATACGTCGCATACACCCGCAGCCCGTGAAACAGCACAACGGCCGGAAACGGACCTCTCCCCGGGGGCAATGACAAATACCCGGTAATCGCCGGAACCTGCGGATCCCGAGTCGCGATGCCGTAGGCCTGCGCGTGCGCCGCTCCGCAACCGCCAAGAAGGAGCGCCAGCAAAGCGATGGCACGCAACAATTTTCTAGGCATGTCCCTGTCCTCCTTTTTTGCAAAGCCTAGGAGACGCTTCCGTCAACGTCAATCGCCGCCGAGACGCCAACACGACCGCTATCGGCGGCGCAAAGCCGCCGCCAGCAGCTGCGTGATAATCCCGTTTATCGGGTACTGGCTGCGCCGCCTTCCGTTGGCGGGCCGGTCTGCCGGCGCCCGGCGCTTGAGGCAGCGGCGCGCGCGGCGGCTGGCGCGGTGGGGGCCGCGGGCTTATCTTTAGGCGGATGTTCCCGCTTCTCGTCGCCGAGCGGCCGCAGGGCGATATCGGCAAGCCGCTGCAGATCCAGTCCGAGTTCCGCCCGGCGGGCGACCAGCCGCAGGCGATCGAGGAACTGTGCGAGGGCCTGGCGCGCGGCGAGCGCGACCAGGTATTGCTCGGGGTCACCGGCTCGGGCAAGACCTTTACGATGGCGCATGTCATCGAGCGCATCCAGAGGCCGGCGATCATCCTCGCCCCGAACAAGACCTTGGCGGCGCAGCTCTATGGCGAGATGAAGACGTTCTTCCCGGAGAACGCGGTCGAATACTTCGTCTCCTATTACGACTATTACCAGCCCGAAGCCTACGTCCCGCGCACCGACACCTATGTCGAGAAGGAATCCTCGCTGAACGAGCAGATCGATCGGATGCGCCATTCGGCGACCCGCGCGATCCTCGAGCGGCGCGACGTGATCGTCGTGGCGTCGGTCTCCTGCATCTACGGCATCGGCTCGGTCGAGACCTATTCGCAGATGACGCTGTCGCTCGCCAAGGGCGACCGGATCAACCGCACCCAGCTATTGGCGCGCTTCGTCGAACTGCAATACCGCCGCAACGACCTCAACTTCGTGCGCGGCGCCTTCCGCGTGCGCGGCGATTCGATCGAGATCTTTCCGGCGCATTACGAGGACCGCGCCTGGCGGCTGTCATTGTTCGGCGACGAGATCGAGGCGATCCACGAGATCGACCCGCTGACCGGCGAGAAGAACGCCGCACTGCAATCGATCAAGATCTACGCCAACAGCCATTACGTGACGCCCCGCCCGACGCTGCTGCAGGCGATCCAGCAGATCCGCCGCGAGCTCAGGATCCGGCTCGACGAATTGCACGGCGAGGGCAAATTGCTAGAGGCGCAGCGGCTCGAGCAGCGCACGACCTACGATTTGGAGATGATCGAGGCGACCGGCAGCTGCGCTGGCATCGAGAATTATTCCCGATATTTGACCGGCCGCAAGCCGGGCGAGCCGCCGCCAACCTTCTTCGAATACAT
>JAFAUV010000241.1 GCA_019243075.1 Bradyrhizobium sp. | reverse complement strand
TCTCACCATCGACAAGTGCAAGTTCCGCAAGCCCGTGATGCCCGGCGACACCGTGGAATATCACATGCGCTCGCTCGGCCGCCGCAACACCATGTGGTGGTTTCACGGCGAGGCCAAGGTGAAGGGTGTCACCATGGCGCAGGCCGACGTCGGCGCGATGCTCACCGACTGACGAGACGACACCAACAGGAAGATATGGCCAAGATTGATCCCACTGCGCGGGTAGCGGACGGCGCCGTGATCGGCGACGGCACGACCATCGGGCCCTATTGCATCATCGGGCCCAATGTCGCGATTGGCGCCAACTGCAAGCTGGTCGCGCATGTCCACGTTACCGGACACAGCACCATCGGCGCCAACTGCACGATCTATCCGTTCGCCTCGCTCGGCGCACCGGCCCAAATTCTCAATCTGAACGAGACCGGCCGGCTTCAGATCGGCAATGACTGCACCATCCGCGAATATGTGAGCATGAACAGCGGCAGCCCGAAAGGCGGCGGCATTACCACGGTCGGCGACCGCGGTTACTTCATGAACTGCGCCCATGTCGGCCACGACTGCCATGTCGGCAGTGACGTGATCTTCGCGACATCAGCGACGCTCGGCGGCCATTGCGAGATCGGCGATTTCGTCTTCATCGGCGGGTTGTCGGCCGTACATCAATTCACCCGCGTCGGCTCGCAGGTGATGGTGGGCGGTGTTTGCGGCGTGCGCGACGACATCATTCCGTTCGGTCTGGTCAACGGCCAATATGCTGCGCTCGAAGGCCTCAACGTCATCGGCATGAAGCGCCGCAATTTCACCAAGCAGCGGCTCGCCGCCGTGCGCGCCTTCTACCAGAAACTGTTCTACGGTCCGGGCGTGTTCGCCGAACGGCTCGAAAGCGTACAGGGGATGGCGGGCGACGATCCCGCCATCGGCGAAATCCTCGCTTTCATCAGGGACGGCAAGCACCGGCCATTATGTCTTCCGGCCGATAGCGGCCGGCGCTGACCATGGCTTCGCCGGCGCAAGAGCTTTCCCCGCCCGTCGGCCTGATCGCAGCCGGCGGCACCATGCCGTTTGCGGTGGCGGATTCGCTGCTCGCGCGCGGCATCAGACCGGTCATGTTCGCGATCAGGGGCGCCTGCGATGCGGCAAGGGTCCAGCGCTTCCGCCATCACTGGATTTCGGTCGGTCAGCTCGGCCGCGCCACGCAACTGTTTCGCGATGAAGGTTGCCGCGACCTCATCTTCATCGGCTCCCTGGTGCGCCCGGCGTTCTCCGAGCTGCGCTTCGATTTCGCCACGCTGCGCGCCATTCCGCAGATCTGGGCTTCCTTCCGCGGCGGCGACGATCATCTGCTGTCGGGGGTCGGCCGCATCTTCGAGGCGCAGGGCTTTCGCATGGTCGGCATCAAGGATGTCGCGCCCGATCTCCTGATGCCGGAAGGCAGTGTGGCGCGGGCGCGGCCCGACGCAGCGGCGAAAGCAGATATCGAGAAGGGTCGGGCGGTGCTGCAGGCGCTGAGCCCGTTCGATATCGGCCAGGCCGTGGTCGTGATCGACGGCCACGTGGTCGGGATCGAAGATATCGAGGGCACCGACGGGCTGTTGGCGCGGATCGCGCGGCTGCGCGAGCAGGGCCGCATCCGTTCGCCAGCTGGTCGCGGCGTGCTGGTGAAGGCGCCCAAGGCCGGGCAGGACCTGCGCTATGACCTGCCGACCGTCGGCCCGAAGACGCTCGAGGGCGCGGCCAGCGCGAAGCTGGCAGGCATCGCCGTCGCCGCGGGGAACGCGATCGTAGCGGAGCCGCAGGCCATGATCGCCGCCGCCGACAGGGCAGGGCTGTTCATCATGGGAATGACGGGGTGATGGCGGCGCGGGCAGCCAATGCCATTGGACGCCGGATCTTCCTGGTTGCCACCGAAGAATCCGGCGACCGTCTCGGCGCGGGCCTGATGAAGGTGCTGCGGCAGCGGCTCGGTGACGCCGTTCAGTTCGAGGGAGTCGGCGGCCGCGCCATGGCGCGCCAGGGCCTGAACCCGCTGTTTCCGATTGAGGAGCTCTCGATCATGGGCTTTGCCGCCGTGATCAAGCAATTGCCGAAAATCCTGCGGCTGATCCGGCAGACCGCCGATGCGGTGATCGCGACCGCGCCGGATATTCTCGTGATCATCGACAGTCCCGATTTCACCCACCGCGTGGCGCGGCGCGTGCGTGCGCGCAATGCGTCGATCCCGATCGTCGATTATGTCTCGCCGACGGTCTGGGCCTGGCGCCCGGGCCGGGCGCGCGCGATGCTGCGCTATATCGATCATGTGCTGGCGCTGCTGCCGTTCGAACCCGACGCCTATCGGCGCCTGCACGGGCCACCCTGCAGCTATATCGGCCATCCCCTGACCGAGCAGCTTGCTTCGCTGCGGCCCAATGCCGCCGAGAGGGCGCGCCGCGACGCCGAGCCCCCGCTGCTGCTCGTGCTGCCGGGCAGCCGGCGCGGCGAGGTCAGACATCATCTTGAGGTGTTTGGTCAGGCGCTGGCAAGACTGCGGGCCGAGGGCGCCGCCTTCGATCTCGTCCTGCCGACCATGCCCCATCTCGTCGACACGATCGGTGCGGGCGTTGCGAACTGGCCGGTCGCCCCGAAAATCGTCGTCGGTGAGCAGGACAAGCGCGCGGCGTTTCGCTCCGCGCGCGCCGCGCTCGCCAAGTCCGGCACGGTCACGCTGGAGCTTGCGCTCTCGGGCGTTCCCATGGTGACCGCCTATCGGGTCAGCGCGGTCGAAGCGTTCATCCTGCGCCGCGCGATCCGCGTCTCATCCGTGATCCTCGCCAATCTCGTACTCGGCCGCGAGGCCATCCCGGAGTTCCTGCAGGAGAACTGCACGCCCGAGAACCTTGCCCGCGCGCTCCGCCCTTTGCTGTCGGATACGCCCGAGCGGACCACACAACTCGAGGCCTTCGCGATGCTGGGTGCCAAAATGTCTGTCGGCGGCACGCCACCAAGCGTTCGGGCCGCCGACATCGTGCTGGCGACGATGCGCACGGGCAGGCGGCAATGAAAAAGCCGGATGCGTTGGCCACATCCGGCTTTGCTTTTCTCGCGCAAGCTCGCGCGCCTATTTCCGCTTCTCGATCGCGACATAGTCGCGGCGGGCGACCCCGGTATAGAGCTGGCGCGGGCGGCCGATCTTCTGCTGCGGATCCTCGATCATCTCGCTCCACTGGCTGATCCAGCCGACGGTGCGGGCGACCGCGAACAGCACGGTGAACATCGCCATCGGGAAACCCATCGCCTTCAGCGTGATGCCCGAATAGAAGTCGACGTTCGGATAGAGCTTGCGGCTGATGAAGTATTCGTCGTTGAGCGCGATCTTCTCCAGCTCCAGCGCCACCTTCAGCATCGGATCTTCGCCATGGCCGGTTTCCTTCAGCACGGCGTGACACATCTTCTGCATGATCTTGGCGCGGGGGTCGTAGTTCTTGTAGACGCGGTGGCCGAAGCCCATCAGGCGGACTTCGCTGTTCTTGTCCTTCACCTTCTTGATGAAGTCCGGGATCTTGTCGACCGAGCCGATGCCGTAGAGCATATTGAGCGCGGCCTCGTTGGCGCCGCCATGCGCCGGTCCCCACAGGCAGGCGATGCCTGCCGCGATGCAGGCGAACGGATTGGCGCCGGAGGAGCCGGCGATGCGCACCGTCGAGGTCGAGGCGTTCTGCTCGTGGTCGGCGTGCAGGATGAAGATTTTCTCCAGCGCGTCGGCGAGCACCGGATTGACCTTGTATTCCTCGCACGGCACCGCAAAGCACATGTGCAGGAAGTTCTCGGCGAACTTCAGCGAGTTCTTCGGATACACGAAAGGCTGGCCGATCGTGTATTTGTAGGCCATCGCCGCCAGCGTCGGGATTTTTGCGATCATCCGCATCGAGGCGATCATGCGCTGCTGCGGATCGTTGATGTCGGTGGAGTCGTGATAGAACGCGGCGAGCGCGCCGACCGAGGCGACCATCACCGCCATCGGGTGGGCGTCGCGGCGGAAGCCCTGGAAGAAGCGAGCCATCTGCTCATGCACCATGGTGTGGTGAATCACGCGATGGTCGAAATCCTTCTTCTGCGCGACGGTCGGCAGCTCGCCGTAGAGCAGGAGGTAACAAGTCTCCAGGAAGTCGCCATGCTCGGCGAGCTGCTCGATCGGATAACCGCGGTATTCGAGCACGCCGGCATCGCCGTCGATATAGGTGATCTTGGACTGGCAGCTTCCCGTCGAGGTGAAGCCCGGATCGTAGGTGAACATGCCGGACTGGGCGTACAGCTTGGCGATGTCGATGACATCCGGCCCGACGGTGCCGCTCAAAATCGGGAAATCGTAGGTCTTGTTGCCGACCGTAAGGGTCGCGCTCTTGCTTGCGGATTTGGCGTCCATCGTTCATCCCCGATGAGATCGTTGGCGGGCTGCTTCGGCGCCGTCTTCCAAAGAGGGCGAGGCAGGCCGGATTTGTCCAGAAAACCGGCTGGCAAAATGGGTATCTTATTGCCATGTGCGCTGCAAGATGGCCGCCGCCGCGGCGCTGGCGCCTATGCGGTAGCCTGATCCCCGAGCCGGGCCAGGCATTCCTCCCGCCCCAGCACCGACAGCACCTCGAAAATGCCCGGCGAAGTGGTCTTGCCGGTCAGCGCGGCGCGCAAGGGTTGGGCGACCGCGCCGAGTTTGAGGCCGTTCGCCTCCGCATATGCGCGCATCGCAGCTTCCGTGGTAGCGACATTCCAGGGCGCGACCGTCTCCAGCGCATCGCGCAAGCGGCCAATCAATTCACGGGTTTCCGGCGTCAAGAGGGCCAAAGCCTTCGCTTCGATCTGCAGCGGGCGCTCGGCGAAGATGAAATAGGAGGCGTCGACCAGCTCGATCAGGGACTTGGCGCGCTCCTTCAGGCTCGGCATCGCCGCCAAAAGCTGGGCGCGGGTCGGCGCGTTGAGCTTGGCCTTCACCGCGGCGCCCTCCGGAATGTAGTCCAGCACGCCCTCGAACAGGGTCACGAGGGATTGATCGGAGGCGAGACGGATGTAGTGGCCGTTGAGGTTTTCGAGTTTGGCAAAATCGAAGCGGGCGGCGGAGCGGCCGATCGCCGGCAGGTCGAAGGCCTTGATCATCTCCTCGGTCGAGAAGATTTCCTGGTCGCCATGGCTCCAGCCGAGCCGGACCAGATAGTTCCGCAGAGCGGCAGGCAGATAGCCCATGGCGCGGTAGGCATCGATGCCGAGGGCGCCGTGGCGCTTCGACAGTTTGGAGCCGTCCGGGCCATGGATCAGCGGGATGTGCGACATGTTCGGCACGTTCCAGCCGAGCGCGTCGTAGATCTGCTTCTGGCGCGCCGCGTTGATCAGATGATCGTCGCCGCGGATGATGTGGGTCACGGCCATGTCGTGGTCGTCGACCACGACGGCAAGCATATAGGTCGGGGTGCCGTCGCCACGCAGCAGCACCAGGTCGTCGAGATTCTCGTTCTGCCAGACGACGCGGCCCTGCACCTGGTCTTCAATCACGGTCTCCCCGGTCAGCGGCGCGCGCAGGCGGATGGTCGGCTTGATGCCGGCCGGCGCCTCGGCAGCATCGCGGTCGCGCCACATGCCGTCATAGAGCCGGGTGCGGCCTTCGGCGCGCGCCTTCTTGCGCATCTCGTCGAGCTGTTCCGGCCTGGCGTAGCAGTGATACGCCTTGCCCTCGGCCAGCAACCGCTCGGCGATCTCGCGATGGCGCGCGGCGCGGCTGAACTGGTAGATGACCTCGCCGTCCCAATCGAGCTCCAGCCATTTCAGCCCGTCGAGAATGGCATCGATCGCCTCCTTGGTGGAACGTTCGCGGTCGGTGTCCTCTATCCGAAGCAGCATTTTGCCACCGCGGCCGCGGGCATAGAGCCAGTTGAACAGCGCGGTGCGGGCGCCTCCGATATGGAGAAAGCCGGTCGGCGAGGGGGCGAAGCGGGTGACGATGGAATCGGTCATTAGCGCGGGAGGCTTCGAGGGGACGGGCTTCGGCAGCACAGGCCTGGCGGGGACGGCGGTGGTGTATAGCAGGAACGGTGCATAACTAAAGCCTCCATGCGCGCAAAGCGGGCTTGGCGCGGGATAGCGAATTTGGCAGAACGGCCGCTCCATTCGGCCAGGACTTCGAGATGACGACGACGACAGAACCGGCGGCAGAGACGGGACGCGACTTCATTCGCGACATCATCCAGGCCGATCTCGCCTCGGGCAAATACCAGGAGATCGTGACCCGGTTCCCGCCGGAGCCGAACGGCTATCTGCATATCGGCCACGCCAAGTCGATCGCACTCAATTTCGGCATCGCGCAGGAATTTCCCGGCCATTGCAACCTGCGCTTCGACGACACCAATCCGGCCAAGGAAGAGCAGGAATATATCGATTCCATCCAGGCCGACGTGAGCTGGCTCGGCTATCAATGGGCCGGCGAGCCGCTCTATGCCTCGGATTATTTCGATCAGCTCTATGATTGGGCCGAGGGGTTGATCCGGAGCGGCCTCGCCTATGTCGACGACCAGAGCCAGGACGAGATCCGCCTCAACCGCGGCACGCTGACCGAGCCCGGCAAGAACTCGCCGTTCCGCGACCGCCCGGCCGCGGAGAATCTCGACCTGTTCCGGCGCATGAAGGCGGGCGAGTTTCCGAACGGCGCGCGGGTGCTGCGCGCCAGGATCGACATGGCCGCCGGCAACATCAACCTGCGCGATCCCGTGCTGTACCGCATCCTGCACGCGCATCATCCGCGCACCGGCACCAAATGGTCGATCTATCCGAGCTACGACTATGCGCATGGCCAGTCGGATGCGATCGAGGGCATCACGCATTCGATCTGCACGCTGGAGTTCGAGGACCATCGGCCGCTCTACGACTGGTTCATCGAAAAGCTGCCGGTGCCGGCAAGGCCGCGCCAGTACGAATTCGCGCGTCTCAATCTCACCTATACGGTGCTGTCCAAGCGCGTGCTGACCCAGCTCGTGCGCGACGGCCATGTCGCGGGCTGGGACGATCCGCGCATGCCGACCATTGCAGGATTGAAGCGCCGTGGCGTGCCGCCGGCGGCGATCCGCGAATTCGTCCGGCGCATCGGCGTCGCCAAGGCCAACAGCGTGGTCGATGTCGGCATGCTCGAGTTCTGCATCCGCGAGGAGCTGAACCGCACCGCGCTGCGGCGCATGGCCGTGCTGAAGCCGCTCAAGGTGGTGATCGAGAATTATCCGGAAGGACAAATCGAGGAGATCGAGGCGATCAACCATCCCGACAATCCGGCAGCCGGCACGCGCCGAATAGCCTTCGGCCGCGAGCTCTATATCGAGCAGGAGGATTTCATGGAGCATCCGCCGAAGAAATTCTTCCGCCTCTCACCGGGCAACGAGGTGCGGCTGCGCTATGCCTATTTCATCAAATGCACGGGCGTGGTGAAGAACGCGGCCGGCGAGGTTAGCGAACTGCGCTGCACCTATGATCCCGAAACCCGCGGCGGCAACGCGCCGGACGGCCGCAAGGTCAAGGCGACCATGCACTGGCTGCCGGCGGCTCGGTCGCGCACCGCGGAAATCCGCATCTACAACCAGCTCTTTGCCAAGCCCAATCCGGATGCCGGCAACTTCGCCGCCGACCTCAATCCGCAGTCGCTCGAGATCTTCAGGGACGCCCGGGTCGAGCCTGCGATTGCAGAAGCCAATTCGACCGATCCCATGCAGTTCGAGCGGCAGGGCTATTTTGTCCGCGACAAAGATTCGACGCCGCACCATCTGGTGTTGAACCGAACCATAGGGTTGCGCGACACCTTTGCAAAGCAAGTCGGCAAGGCCTGAGGTTCAAGGCCCGAGGCTTCAAGGCCTGAGGCTTTCGTTCGCCCCGCCGTGATTTGGGCCGGATGGCGCGGCTCAAGGGGTCGATCCGGCGCTTTTCTTCGAGGCAGGTCCCGCATGAAGAAGCTCGTGGTTCTGGCGATCACGCTCCTGCTGGCGCCGGCTTTTTCGGCGGACGCATCCAGCGCGCGCCACCGCAGGCATGCTGGCGCCGCGGCCCCGAAGACGCGCCCGGCCTTGCCCTTGCCGGCAGCTGCGACGCCGCCGGTGACGCGGTTGCCGGTGGCGCCGGATACGTTCCGGGCCTAGCTTCGTTCATCATTCGTTCTGCTGGTCCGCACCCCGCAACGTCCGGTAGTCTGATGCCGGTAGTAACGGGGTGTTTGCCGCATGGCCGCGCGGGCTGGATCGCGCCACCGCACGCAGGGGAACGCGGGCGGCGTTGCAGGAACCTGGCCGCCGCGCGGAGCAGCCCAGGGCGCCGCGCTGGCGCCGTCAGGCTCGCGGGCATGGTCGTCGTTTCTGGAGCGGTTGCGCGCCTGGGTTCGCGCCGAGGCCGGCGCCGGCCGCCTGCTGCCCTGGGTCTCCGTCGCCTTCGGCGTCGGCATCGCGCTCTATTTCACCGCATCGCATGAGCCGGTGCTTTCCGTCAGCGTCACCGCGGCGCTGGCACTGGGCGCGGCGGCCTTCCTGCTGCGGCGGAGCCGGTTCTTTGTGGCTGCGGTGCTGACTGCTGCGATGGCGGCCGGCTTTGCCGCCGCCGGCTTGAGGACCGCCCATGTCGGCCACACCGTGCTGGCGCGGCCACTTTATTCGGTATCCTTGTCGGGCTTTGTCGAAAGCCGCGACATCCGCGAGCGCACCGACCGCTTTGTCCTGCGGCTGACGCAGATGGAGGCGCCGCGCTTTTCGGGAAGGCTCGATCGGGTGCGGCTCTCCGTCAGGAAAGGGACCGCGCCCGAGGTCGGCAGCTTTGTCGAGTTGAAAGCCCGCCTGCAGCCGCCACTCGCGCCGTTGCGGCCGGGCTCGTACGATTTCTCCCGCGACCTGTTCTTTCAGGGCATCGGCGCCTCCGGCTTCGTGACGGGCGCGATCAAGACCACCGAGCCGCCGGAAAGCGGCGGCCTGGTCTTGCGCTATGCCGCCGTCATGCAGGGCCTGCGCGACGCCATCGATGCGCGGATCCGAAGCCGCCTCGATGGCGATGAGCGGGCCATTGCCACCGCGCTGCTTACCGGCCGCCGCGATGCCATCACCACTCCGGTGAACGACGCGATGTTCATCTCCGGCCTCGGCCATGTCCTGTCGATTTCCGGCTACCACATGGCCGTGGTGGCCGGCGTCGTGTTCTTCCTGGTGCGCGCGCTGCTGGCGCTGATTCCCGGCCTGTCCGTCAGCGCACCGGTCAAGAAATGGGCGGCGGCCGCAGCCCTTGGCGCCGCCACCTTCTATCTGTTGCTGTCGGGCGCGGAGGTTGCGACCCAACGATCTTTCTTCATGACCGCCGTGGTGCTGATCGCGGTCATGGTCGACCGCCGCGCCATCACGTTCCGCACGCTGGCGGTCGCGGCCCTGATCGTGCTCATGATGGCGCCGGAAGCGCTGGTGCATCCGAGCTTCCAGATGTCCTTTGCGGCGACGCTTGGCCTGGTCGCGCTGGTGCAGATCGGGATGCCAAAGCTGTTCGCGACGCCCGATCATTCGACCACTGCCCGCGTCGCGCTGTGGGGCGGCCGCGAGGTGGTGACGCTGCTGCTGGCCTCGCTGGTTGCGGGCCTTGCGACCACGCCCTATGCCGCCTTCCACTTTCACCGCATCACGCCCTATGGCGTGCTCGCCAATCTGGCGGCGATGCCGGTGGTCTCGGCGCTGGTGATGCCGGCAGGCCTGCTCGGGCTTGCGGCGATGCCCTTTGGCCTCGATGGCTTGCTGTGGTGGCTGATGGGGATCGGCATCGACTGGATGATCGTGGTGACGGAGTGGGTGGCGGCCTTGCCGGGCGCGATCGGGCGGATGGCGGCGTTCGGGACCGGCCCGCTGATCGCCGCGAGCTGCGGCATCGTCCTGATCGGGCTGCTCCGCACGCCACTGCGCTGGTCGGGCGCGCTGGTGCTGGCGGTCTCGATCGTCTGGGCGCTCGCCGTGACCCAGCCGGATATCCTGATCTCCGGCGACGGCCATAACGTCGCCGTGCGCGGCAAGGACGGACGCCTGCACCTCATGCGCACCGCCAAGGATGCCTTTCTCGTGAAGGAATGGCTTGCAGCCGATGCCGATGCGCGCGACGCCGCCGATGTCTCGCTCACGGACGGCGTCTCCTGCGATGAGGCCGGCTGCGTGATGGAAGCCGCCGGCGGCGGCTTTGTCGCACAGGCGCTGCGCGGCGACGCACTGGCGGATGATTGTGAGCGCGCGGGGCTGGTTGTGACCGCAGGGCAGCCGCCTGCAGACTGCCGGGCCCATGTGATCGATCTCGGACCGCTGCGCCGGCAGGGCGCGCTGGCGCTTCGGCGCGAGGCGGACGGATTGGTCCTCGATGCTGTGAGACCGCGAGGCTTCGACCGGCCATGGGCGCCGGCGGCGGAGAGCGATGCCGGGAACGATGGCAGCATCATCCTACGACCGTCGGCGCTGCCCGCGAAAGATGCAACGCCCTCGGAGGCCGATCTGCAGGTCGAGGAATGACGCGCAAAAGGAAAGCCCCGGCCAGAACCGCCGGGGCTTGCTGTCTGGCGAGCCTGCTGTCAGCGGCCGGCAGGGGCGGACCAGCCGCCCGAATAAATCGGACTGCTGGGTTGAACCACGACCACCGCGTTGTTGGCGTTGCGGAATTGCTCGACCTTTCGGACGTGATGATGCTCGCTGGCCGACGCAAGCTGTGTGGTCGCAACCGTGATCAAAGCAGCACCGATCGTGGTCAGGATGGTTTTGCGCATGGCTTGTCTCCTCTTCTTTTCTTGCGCGTTGCGCTTCTTGCGCTTCGCCGTCGCGCCGAACAGGCGTCGCCGACTTGCGCGCTGGAAGAGGTAGGATCGCCCAGGCGAATTGATAATCGGCGAAACGCGCGAAGGAGTATCAACTCCTGGTGCACAATGAGCGCGGCCCGGCGCGGACTTACCGCAGGGATGCGGTGACAAGGCCTCGCACCATGCCCCGATCGCTTTGATCGGGCATGATCTTGTCGGAAAACATCTTCCCTTTTCCGGGTCTTGCTGGCAGCACGTCAGCTGTAGGAGGGGCGCATCGGCAGCTCGAAGGTGCCGAGATGGAATTCCTCGGCTTCGACCTGGTCGTCCGTCTCGCTTCGGCCAGCGGGAACTTCCACCAGCGTGAAGGAGGCATTCGGAAACTGATTCCAGATCGCGAGATCGTCCGGAGTTACCGTCAGCCAGCCGAATGTGAACATGTAGCGACCGGGCTCGGTGACGCCGCCGGCCCGCTGCCAAGTAATCTTGTTGACCATTTTTTTCCCTGTCCCCCGATCCCGTCCCCTGATTCCTGTCCCCCGAGCTGTGGTCTTTTCAGTCGTTTCCCCAAGATTTCCCGCGCCAAGGTTCCGCCGGACGCACCGGCGAAACCCCTGCACAAGCGAGGATCAATCGACCGCCAGCGTCCGCGCCGCCGGCGTGCTGGTCGCGGTGCGCTCGGGCTGGCTGATCGGCGCCGCCGTCACCGGCAATTGCAGCACGGTCACCCGTTGTCCCTCGCAGAGCTGCGTCACCAGCACGTAATTTCCGTCCGGAAACTCGATCGCGTCGTGGTGGCGCTCCGGAATGTGCGGATCGATCTTGCCGAACTTGCCGACCCGGGAATTGATCGAGCGCGTCCAAATCCAGCGGTTATCGTATTTCACGTCCTCGGTGAAAGCGAGCTCTGTGCCCGGAAGCATGCATACGGCCACGCCCGGTTCGCTTTCTGACGCAAAGCCGCGGGTCGACGTGCCGCGGAAGGTTGTCGTAACCAGCGTCTCTCCCACTTGGGCGGGGCGCGACGCCACGGCATGCAGACTATAGTCACACATCGGATTGCTCCTCGTTCGAGATAGCCAACCCGCGCACTCTCATTTCCGTGGGCAATGCCGCTTTCTGCGTCATGCCCGAGAGGCGCCGGCCTCTATCAGAGTGGACACTAGACCGTAAGCATCTGCCCGTTTCTGGGCAATTCTGCGGCTCACAGCAGTGCGTGCAATCACAAATCCGTTTGGCAGGTTTGGTTCCTAAGGGCGATGCCGCAGGTGCAAAAGAAAATCCGCCGGAAAAATCCGGCGGATCAAACGACAGCAGCGGCGAGGCGACCGCCTCAATATTTGCGGTAGAGGCCGATCAGCTTGCCCTGAATCTTGACCCGGTTCGGCGGCAGGATGCGCACTTCGTAGGAAGTGTTGGCGGGCTCCAGCGCAATCGAGGCGCCGCGGCGGCGAAAGCGTTTGAGGGTGGCTTCCTCCTCGTCGATCAGCGCCACGACGATGTCGCCGGTGTCGGCGGTGTCGTTGCGCTGGATCAGCGCCACGTCGCCGTCGAGGATGCCGGCATCGACCATGGAGTCACCGCGCACTTCGAGCGCATAATGCTCGCCGGAGCCGAGCATGTCCGGCGGCACGCTGATGGTGTGGCTGCGGGTCTGCAGCGCTTCGATCGGGGTGCCGGCCGCGATGCGGCCCATCACCGGTACGGCGACCGGGCGTTCGCCGTCATCCTGGCTGGCGCCGCCGCGGACCTTGCCGAGATTGCCCTCGATGACACTGGGCGTGAAACCGCGCCGACTGCCGCTGCCGGGCGATAGCTCGGGCAGCTTGATCACCTCGATGGCGCGGGCCCGGTTGGGAAGACGGCGGATGAAGCCGCGCTCTTCCAGCGCCGTGATGAGACGGTGGATGCCGGACTTCGAGCGCAGGTCGAGCGCGTCCTTCATCTCATCGAAGGAAGGCGGCACGCCGGCTTCTTTCAGCCGTTCGTTGATGAAACGCAGAAGTTCGTACTGTTTGCGCGTGAGCATCTCGAGTATTCCCCCGGTTGATAGCGTCGTTCGATTCCGAGACTCTTCAGTGGGGTCTGCAGGACGGGCCTGACCTCGGGAGCATGGTGCTTGCTGCAAGCGCTCCCTGGCGGCCTCCCGTTT
>JAFAUV010000083.1 GCA_019243075.1 Bradyrhizobium sp. | reverse complement strand
GGTACCCAGCGTGGCAGCATTGATGACCATCCAGGTCCTGCGCCGCTCCAGCGATTACGCCATTGCGCGCCCGACCCGCGAGGTTCTCTACACTGTGGTGCCGCGCGAGGATCGCTACAAGGCCAAGAGCTTCATCGACACGGCGATCTACCGCCTCGGCGATCAGATCGGGGCCTGGTCGTTCGCGCTGCTGTCCGATCTCAAGCTCGGCGCCACCCAGATATCGATTGTCGCGGCCCTCACTTCCATCGTCTGGCTGGTCAACAGCTGGTGGCTCGGACGCAGGCAGGACGCCCTTGCGCAGCTCCCGCAGGCAGAAGCCGGGCCGCCGGAGCACGCGGCGCGGATGCACTGATCGCAGTAGCATCGGTTCATCCGGTTTCATGCTATTGCGTAGGGCTCCCGAGTATTCCCGCAATATCGACCAAATGCCGGCCCGATGTCCGACGAGCTGAAACGCATCACCGCCCCGCTGGCGCATATCCCGGCGCTCGCCCACCGCTACCGGACCCAGCTCATCCTGGCGGTGCGCGTCACGGTGTCGGCGATATCGTCCCTGGCGCTGGCGCAATGGATGCATCTGAGACTACCGTTATGGGCGGTTCTGACCTCGCTGATCGTGACGCAGATGAGCCTCGGCCGCTCGATCAAGGTCGCGACCGACTATCTGACCGGAACGTTTGCCGGCGTCGCCTATGGCGGCCTGCTCGCGATCCTGATCCCGCATGACAGCGAATGGTCGCTGCTCGCGGTGCTGGCGCTTGCGATTGCCCCGCTCGCCTTCATCGCGGCGTTCAAGGCCAATTTCAACGTGCTGCCGATCACGGCGATCATCGTGCTGCTGGTGCCGAGCATGCAGCATGTGAGCCCGATGGCGTCTGCGCTCGATCGCGTGCTGGAGGTTACGGTCGGCGGGGTGGTCGGCTTTGTGGTCTCCTTCCTGGTGTTCCCCTCGCGGGCGCATGCGCTGACGACGGACGCCGCCGCCGACACGTTCGATCTCGTGGCCGCCGCGCTGGCGGAATTGCTGGAGCATCATTGCGGCGGCGACCGGCCGGACATTCGCCGGATCAATGCACAGATCGGCGGACACCTCACCCGCTTGAACGCGGCGGGCGCCGAGGCCGAGCACGAGCGCACGGCGCGCCTCACCTCCGGTCCGGATACAGGTCCCCTGCTGCGCACGCTGCTGCGGCTGCGTCACGACATCGTCATCCTCAGCCGCGCGGTGGGCTGCGAAATGCCCGGACCGGTCGAGGCGCGGCTGACGCCGCTCCTGCAGAACATCGGGCCGGCCGCGGGCGATTTCCTGCGTGCCAGCGGCACAGCGCTGCGCGCCCGCAACCTGCCGCCGGCGCTGGACCAGGTCGAGACCGCGTTCAAGGCCCACGCGGAGGCGTTCGACGAAGTCCGCCATGAGGGCCTGACCCGCGGCATGACCAGCGAAGCCGCCGAGCGCTTCTTCGCGCTCGGCTTTGCGCTGGAGCAGATGCGCGAGCACCTCGGCGAGGTGCAGCGCGTCGTCGGCGAATGGGCCAGCGACTAGGGCGTGCCGAGTTTTACTTGTATCGGTGCACCCCCGAATTCGCATCGCCTCGCCCCGCAAGCGAGGCGAGGGAGCAAACCGACTCCGCTTCCGTGATCGCGGGAAAGTTTCGTGAAACCGTCGCGCCGGCGATTTAGGATCAAGCCATGAAAAACACGCTTCGTCTCGCCTTCGCCGCGCTCGCGCTCTCCGCCGCGCCCGCCTTCGCCCAGTCGCCCGCTCCCGTCGATCTGCGCATTCTCGCGATCAACGATTTTCACGGCTATTTGCGCCCCTCGCCCGGCATCCGGATTTCCGATCCCAATGACAAGGACAAGAAGATTCTGGTGCCGGCCGGCGGCTCAGAGCACATGGCAACCCTGCTGAAGCAGCTTCGCGAAGGGCACAAGAACAACATCTTCGTGGCGGCCGGCGATCTCATCGGGGCGAGCCCGTTCCTGTCGGCGATGTTCCATGACGAGCCGACCATCGAAGCGCTGTCGACCATGGGTCTCGAGATTTCTGCCGTCGGCAACCACGAATTCGACGAGGGCAAGGACGAACTGCTCCGCATGCAGAATGGCGGCTGTCATCCGCTCGATGGATGCCAGGGCCCGCATCCGTTCGCCGGCGCGAAATTTCACTATCTCGGCGCCTCGACGGTCCTGAAGGACACCGGCAAGACGCTGTTCCCTCCCTATGAGATCAAGACTTTCGACGGCATTCCCGTCGCCTTCATCGGGCTGACGCTGAAGGGCACCTCCACGATCGTCTCGCCCGCGGGCGTGGCCGGGCTCGAATTCCGCGACGAGGCCGAGACGGTGAACGCGCTGGTGCCGGAATTGAAGGCCAAGGGGGTCGAGGCCATCGTGGTGCTGATCCACGAAGGCGGCCTGCCGACCGGCGATTATAACGAGTGCCCCGATATCGCGGGGCCGATCGTCGAGATCGTCAGGAAGCTCGACAAGGCGGTCGACATCGTGATCAGCGGCCATACCCACCACGCCTATGTCTGCAACATCGACGGCAGGGTCGTGACCTCCGGCGACAAATATGGCACGCTCGTCACGGCGATCGACGTCAAGCTCGATCCCTCGACGCGCGACGTGGTCGGCGCTCACGCGGACAATGTCATCGTCCGCACCACGATTGCGGCCGATCCCGAGCAGAACGCGCTGCTCTCTTCCTACGACAAGCTCGCCGCTCCGCTCGCCGATCGCCCTGCAGGCAGCGTCACGGCCACGCTGTCGCATGTGCCGAACCTGACCGGCGAGAGCGTGCTCGGCGATGTCATCGCCGACGCGCAGCTCGCCGCCACGCAAAGCGAGAAGGACGGCGGCGCCGTCATCGCCATGACCAATCCCGGCGGCATCCGCACCGACATCACGAAGAAGGCCGACGGCGCGGTGAGCTATGCCGATGTGTTTGCGAGCCAGCCGTTCCGCAACCAGCTCGTGACGCTGAACCTGACGGGTGCGCAGCTCAAGGCCGCGCTGGAGCAGCAATGGCGCGACCCGAACATCACGCGCATCCTGCAGGTCTCCAGGGGATTGAGCTATGCCTGGGATGCTTCCAGACCCTTCGGCGGCCATATCGATGCGACATCGTTGAAATTGAACGGGGTGGCGATCGATCCCGAAAAGACCTATCGCATCACCATCAACAATTATCTCTCCGCGGGCGGCGACGGCTTCACGGCATTCAAGAACGGCAGCAACGCGCAATTCGGCATCTACGACGTCGACGCGCTGTTCGCCTACTTCCAGGCCCACAGCCCGGTGGAGGTGGCGCCGCCGACGCGGATCACACGAACGAATTGAGCCCGCGGCCGCGGCACGAACTCGCTTCGCCTCGCCCCGCTTGCGGGACGAGGTGGCCCCCTTTCACATCGCTCCGGAACCGCCTAGATTAGCGGCTCGTCGCTTGCGCGGCCTACGCGCCAGGATCCTTCATGTCCACGCTTCTGCTCACGCATCCCGCCTGCCTCGACCATCTCACCCCGCCCGGCCATCCCGAACGGCCCGATCGGCTGCGCGCGATCGGCCAGGTGCTCGGCGAGGAGCGGTTCAATGCGCTGGTTCGCGGCGAAGCGCCGGAGGGCGATCTCGATTCCGTCGCGCTCTGCCATGGCGAGCATTACATCACCGAGCTCCGTCACGTCGCGCCGACAAGCGGCCTCGTCTATATCGACGGCGACACGTCGATGTCGCCGGGCACCTGGGAGGCCGTGATGCGCGGCGTCGGCGGCGCGGTCGCCGCGACCGATGCGATCATGACCGGCAAGCACAACAACGCCTTTGTCGCGGTGCGCCCGCCCGGCCACCACGCCGAGAAGTCGACGCCGATGGGCTTCTGCTTCTTCGACAATGCCGCGATCGCCGCGCGCCATGCGCAGCGCAAATACGGCATCGGGCGCGCCGCGGTGATCGATTTCGACGTGCATCACGGCAACGGCACCCAGGATATTTTCTGGTCCGACAAGACCGTGATGTATTGCTCGACCCACCAGATGCCGCTGTTTCCCGGCACCGGCGCGCGCGGCGAGCGCGGCGAGCACGACACCATCGTCAACGCGCCGCTCAAACCCGAGGACGGCAGCGCGCAATTCCGCAGCGCGTTCGCGAATGCGTTGCTGCCGCAGCTCGCGAAATTCGCCCCCGAGCTCGTCATCATCTCTGCCGGCTTCGACGCCCATACCCGCGATCCCCTCGCCTCCATCAATCTGCGCGGCGAGGATTTCGGCTGGGCGACGAAAAAGCTGATGGATATCGCCGACCAGAGCGCACAGGGCAGAGTTGTTTCGGTGCTGGAAGGCGGCTATGACCTGCAGGGCCTGCAGGAATCGGTCGCCGCCCATGTGACGGCGCTGATGGGTACCACCCCAAAGCCCTGAGCGCGCCACAATCCGTCCGCAGTGCTGGCCTTACGTTGGAGCTGGCGGCGCGCATCGAATAGGATCCAGGGACATGAGCATGGCCGAGAACGCTTCCGTGGACGTGAAAAAGCTCTCCTTCGAGCGCGCGATCGAAGAACTCGAGACGATCGTGAAGCGGCTCGAGGACGGCAAGGTGCCGCTGGAGGAATCGGTTGCGATCTACGAGCGCGGGGAGGCCTTGAAGCGCCGCTGCGAGGAATTGCTGCGTCAGGCGGAGGCGCGGGTAGAGAAGATCACGACGGACGCGAGCGGGGCGGCCGCCGGCGTCGCCCCGCTTGACGTGCAATAGCCCAGGCGCGCGTCGCCGGAGCGCCTCGACAGAGCGCCTCAACCTTCAGAGAAGATTAGCGGAATTTCATGTTGTCGGCTCGCCCGAAATAGCGCTTGGCGGCTGCGTTGGGCTGTTATAGTCCATTGCAGTGCGCGTGCAGAATCGTCACGTCATCTATGTGCAGGGCTACGATCCGCGCGGGCTCGCGCAATATTACCGCATGTTCCGCACCGAGCTGCGCAAGTTCGAGAAGCTGTACGGCCTCTCGGCCAGGATCGGCCGCCCCGAGAAGGACGGCGAAGGCCGGATCGCATCCTGGACCATCGCGACCCAAGGCCCCGACTGGCAGACGCACACGACCTACGACTTCCTGCGCTTTGAGGATTTCATCCAGCGCGACCTCTCGCTTCCGATCTGGCGCATCGTCTCCTACACGATCTGGATATATCTGCGCCTGATCTTCCGGGGCACCCTGTTTCGGTTCATGAAGGCGAACTGGCGGTTCCTGACCTTCATGACCGTTCCGCATATCGCGTTCTGGTGCGAGTTTGCCATCGTTGCGCTCGCCGCTTCCGTGGTCCGCAGGGGACTGGAGGCGGCCGGCGTGCCCGCGCCGCTCGGCATCGCGGCAGCCGCCCTGTTCTTCCTCGCCGCGCTCTGGACCGTGCTGAAATACACGGAGAAGCGCACCTATGTGCTCTACCTGATGTGCGACACGATCTGGACCTGGGAGTTCTCCCATGGCGAGCGCCCGGAATGGGACGAGCGGCTCGACGGTTTTGCGCAGCATCTGTGCGAGGTGGCGCGTTCCAGCGAGGCCGATGAGATCGTGCTGGTCGGGCATTCCTCCGGGTCCTTCCTCGGCACCGAAATCATGGCACGTGCGCTGAAGCTCGATCCCGGGCTCGGCAAGCATGGTCCGCGTCTGATGCTGCTCACCCTCGGCGGCAATTATCCGATTGTCGGCTTCCAAAAGGCCGCTTCCGGCTTCCGCGAGCACTTGCGCGAGCTTGCGGTCGAGCCTTCGATCGACTGGATCGACTGTCAGGCGCGCAAGGACGTGATGAATTTCTTCGATCTCGACCCGATCGAGAGCCACGGCATCGATGTCGGCGCCGACAGGCGCAATCCGACCATCGTGCCGATCCGCTTCCGCGAGATGATCCTGCCCGAGCACTACAATCGGTTCCGCTGGAAGTTCTTCCGCGTGCACTTCCAGTTCGTGATGGCGAACGAGGTGCCGCATGGCTACGAGTTCTTCATGATCGTCTGCGGTCCGCTATCCCTGCGCGAGCGAATGGTGCATCTGGAGGCGGCGCTTGCGATTGCGAGCCGCGATGCGACTTTGCGCGAACGCGGCTGGAAAGAGCTCGAATCCGTTCCCATCTATGGAACCGTTGCCGCCCAAATAGGCGGACAGGAACCCACCGCATGCGCCGGAAGTTAACTTCATCGCCCGTCGCATCGGCCCGGGGTAGCCGCGCGGGTTGGCTTTGGGAGTTGGTTTGGTGTAAAGCTTCGCAGACTTTGGGCTTTTGAAGGCGGCCCGCCGGACAGCTTTGGGACGGCGCCAAGTACCTGCACAAGCTCGTGAAAGTGGCCGGGGACGGGCAGTGGCCGCAGAATGTGACTAACATCACACTGATCGATCGGGAGCGCATCTAAGCTTTGAAACCGGGTTTCGGCCCGCGCGACCAACCCCGGGGTGCCCAAGGAAAGCCAAGGGAAATCCTGGAAAAACCAAAGGCGGGTCGCGGCGCCGGAAGCTGTGCAACCCATCTCGGGCTGGAACGAAAGTCCCCGCTCGCCAAACTGGAATTATGCCGTGACCACATTCAGCAGAACCCCGCTTCTCGACACCATCAAGACGCCGGAGGATTTGCGCCGGCTGAAGATCGATCAGGTCCGGCAGGTTGCCGACGAGTTGCGCCAGGAAACCATCGACGCGGTTTCGGTCACCGGCGGCCATTTCGGCGCCGGGCTCGGCGTCGTGGAACTCACCACCGCCATCCATTACATCTTCGATACCCCGCGCGACCGCCTGATCTGGGACGTCGGCCACCAGGCCTATCCGCACAAGATCCTGACCGGGCGCCGCGACCGCATCCGCACGCTGCGCACCGGCGGCGGGCTCTCCGGTTTCACCAAGCGCAGCGAGAGCGACTACGATCCGTTCGGCGCCGCGCATTCCTCGACCTCGATCTCGGCCGGCCTCGGCATGGCCGTGGCCCGTGATCTTTCCGGCGGCAAGAACAACGTCATCGCCGTGATCGGCGACGGCGCGATGTCGGCCGGCATGGCCTATGAGGCCATGAACAATGCCGGCGCGATGAACTCGCGCCTGATCGTGATCCTCAACGACAACGACATGTCGATCGCGCCGCCGGTCGGCGCCATGTCGGCCTACCTGGCGCGGCTGATCTCGAGCCGCACCTATCGCTCGATCCGCGAGATCGCCAAGCAGCTCGCGCACCGCCTGCCGAAATTCTTCGAGGAGCGCGCGGTGCGCGCCGAGGAATACGCGCGCGGGCTCGTCACCGGCGGCACCTTGTTCGAGGAGCTCGGGTTCTTCTACGTCGGCCCGATCGACGGACACAATCTCGACCACCTGCTGCCGGTGCTGCGAAACGTGCGCGGCGCGAAGAACGGCCCGATCCTGGTCCATGTCGTGACCCAGAAGGGCAAGGGCTACGCCCCGGCCGAAACCTCCGCCGACAAATATCATGGCGTGGTGAAGTTCGACGTCACCACCGGGGCGCAGGCGAAATCGAAGTCCAACGCCCCGTCCTATACGAAGGTGTTCGCGCAGAGCCTGATCAAGGAGGCGCGCAAGGACGACAAGATCGTCGCCATCACGGCGGCGATGCCTTCGGGCACGGGGCTCGATCTGTTCGGGAACGAGTTTCCGCACCGGACCTTCGACGTCGGGATCGCGGAGCAGCACGCCGTCACCTTTGCGGCCGGCCTGGCGACCGAAGGCTTCAAGCCCTTTGCGGTCATCTACTCGACCTTCCTGCAGCGCGCCTATGACCAGGTGGTGCACGACGTCGCGATCCAGCGCCTCCCGGTGCGGTTCGCCATGGATCGCGCCGGCCTCGTCGGGGCCGACGGGCCGACCCACGCGGGCGCCTTCGACGTGGCCTATCTGGGCTGCTTGCCGGGGTTCGTCCTGATGGCGGCCGCCGACGAGGCGGAGCTCGTCCACATGGTTGCCACCCAGGTGGCGATCAGCGACCGGCCGTCCGCGCTGCGCTACCCGCGCGGCGACGGCATCGG
>JAFAUV010000035.1 GCA_019243075.1 Bradyrhizobium sp. | reverse complement strand
GTCGGGCTCGGGCAAGTCGACCCTGATCCGCTGCATCAATGCCCTGGAGGAATTCCAGGAAGGCGAGATCGTCGTCGACGGCATCGACCTGGGGCCGAACCTGCGCCGGGTCGACGAGGTGCGCCGCGAGGTTGGCATGGTGTTCCAGAGCTTCAACCTGTTTCCGCATCTCACCGTGTTGGAGAATTGCACGCTGGCGCCGATCTGGGTGCGCAACATCCCGCAGAAGGATGCCGAAGCGACCGCGATGAAATATCTGGAGCGGGTCAAGATCCCGCATCAGGCGGGCAAATATCCCGGCCAGATGTCGGGTGGCCAGCAGCAGCGCGTCGCCATCGCACGCGCGCTCGCCATGAATCCCAAGGTGATGCTGTTCGACGAGCCGACCTCCGCCCTCGACCCCGAGATGGTCAAGGAGGTGCTGGATACCATGGTCGACCTCGCGAAGGAGGGCATGACCATGCTGGTCGTCACCCACGAAATGGGTTTTGCCCGCGAGGTCGCCAACCGGGTGGTGTTCATGGATGCGGGGCAAATCATCGAGTCGAACACGCCGCAGGAGTTCTTCGCCAATCCGCAGCACGCGCGGACGAAGCTGTTTCTCGGCCAGATTTTGCGGTGATCCTGCAGGACGGGCAAAGCCAAGCGTGCCCATCCAATCTGTTTTCACCGTGGCTGGTGGGCGCGGCGCAGGCGCGGCTTTTGCCCGCACTACGATTTCGTCTCTCACACCTTCTCGAACGGCACGTCGATGTTGGGACGCCTCTCCAGCCATTCCGGCACCGGCAATTTTTTGCTGCGCATGAAATCCGGATTGAACAGCTTCGACTGATAGCGGTTGCCGGAGTCGCAGAGGATGGTGACGATGGTCTTGCCCGGCCCGAGCTGCTTGGCAAGCCGGATCGCGCCGGCGACATTGATGCCGGTCGAGCCGCCGAGGCAAAGGCCTTCATGCTGGAGCAGGTCATAGATCACCTTCACCGCTTCCTCGTCCGAGACCAGGAAGGCATCATCGACCTCGGCCGTTTCGGTGATCGGCGTGACGCGGCCGAGCCCGATGCCTTCGGTGATCGAGTTGCCGGGCGTCGATTTGGCCCGACCGTGCTTGAACAATTCGTACATCGCAAAGCCGTGCGGATCGGCGCAGGCGGTGACGATGGCCTTGTTCTTCTCCTTCAGATAGCGCGTGGTGCCGGCGAGCGTGCCGCCGGTGCCGACCGAGCAGATGAAGCCGTCGATGCTGCCGCCGGTCTGCTCCCAGATTTCGGGTCCGGTCGATTCGTAATGCGCCTTGGCGTTGTCGAGATTGTTCCACTGATCGGCGAACAACACCCCGTTCGGCTCGGTTTTCCGGAGCTGCTCGGCGAGGCGTTTGCCGACATGCTGGAAGTTGTTCGGATTGGCATAGGGCAGTGCCGGGACTTCGACCAGCTCGGCGCCGCACAGCCGCAGCATGTCCTTCTTTTCCTGGCTCTGGGTTTCCGGAATCAGGATCAGCGTGCGGTAGCCGCGGGCGCTGGCGACCACGGCAAGCCCGATGCCGGTATTGCCGGCGGTCGATTCCACCACGAGCCCGCCGGGCCTGAGCTCGCCGCGTTTCTCGGCTTCGAGGATCATCCACTTGCCGGCGCGGTCCTTCACGGACTGGCCGGGATTCATGAACTCGGCCTTGCCCAGGATGGTGCAGCCGGTCGCTTCCGAAGCCCGCTTCAGCTTGATGAGCGGCGTATGGCCGATGGCTTCGACGACGTCTTTGTTGAAGATCATTTCGGGGGAATCCGCCGGTGTTTCCTCGCAAGGCCCAACGAAAGGCAGGGGCAATAGTTTCCGGCGAACCTAGTCAACGAAAGCGGGCAGCACAAGCCGACCGAAACGCCGAAGGTTCAGCGCGGCTTCGCGAACACGACCTGGCGCACGTCGATATTTCCGGACAGGAAGCCGGCCTCGCAATAGGCGAGATAATACTCCCACAGCCGCCGGAAGCGCTCATCGAAGCCGAGCGGCTTGAGGTTCGGCCATGCGGCGCGGAAGTTGTTCCGCCAAATCGCGAGCGTCTTGGCATAATCTTGCCCGAAAATGCGTTCGCGGATGACCGGCACGCCGAAGCGCTCGCCGAGCGACTTCAGCACCTGCGGCGAGGGCAGCATGCCGCCCGGAAACACATAGCGCTGGATGAAATCGACTTCCCGGCGGTAGCTCTGGAACATGCTGTCCTGGATGGTGATCGCCTGGATGCCGGCGAGGCCGCCGGGCAGCAGCCGGTCGCGCAATTGCGAGAAATATTTTGGCCAGAACTCCTCGCCGACCGCCTCGATCATTTCGATCGAGGCGATGCGGTCGTAGCGGTCGCGCTCGTCGCGATAATCCTGCAGCCTGATCTCGACCTTGTCGTCGAGGCCGGCGGCGCGGATGCGCTTCTGCGCGAAATCGCG
>JAFAUV010000344.1 GCA_019243075.1 Bradyrhizobium sp. | reverse complement strand
TGGTCCGCCGCAAGGGCCGGGTCTATGTGATCAACAAGGTCCAGCGCCGCTTCAAGGCGCGCCAGGGCTGATCAGCCCGGGCTGGCCCGAAGGCTCGCGAAAATCACAGGTCTTTGACGCGCTGCTGCTTTGCAGCGGGTTTTTGCGCGTCTAGACTTCGGCCATGACATTGAGATTTGCGCACGCAATCCTGCTGGCGGTCACGCTCACCGTCGCCCCGTCATTGACCGTCTCGGCTCAGGACGATCCGCCGGCCGCGGCCAAGCGCAAGCCGCCGGAAGCCCCCGGCAAGCTGCCGAAGGTCGGCGCCGACCACAGCAAGGGACTGGAGTTCCTGTTCGGGGCGCTGAAAGCCGCGCCCGACGAGGCCAGCGCCAAGCATGTCGAGGCGCGGATCTGGGCGATTTGGCTGCAGACGCCGAGCGACACCGCGGCCCTTCTGATGATGCGCGCCAAGGCCGCGATGGATGCGCAGCAGATCGACGTGGCGCTGAAGCTGCTCGATGCCATCATCAAGCTGCGCCCCGATTACACCGAGGCCTGGAATCGCCGCGCGACGTTGTATTACCTGCAGAACGACTATACGCATTCGCTCGCCGACATCGAGCAGGTCCTGATCCGCGAGCCCCGGCACTTCGGCGCGCTGGCCGGCCTCGGCATGATCATGCAGGATCTCGGCGACGACAAACGGGCGCTCGACGCCTTCCGCAAGGCACTCGCGATCAACCCCCATCTCGAAAAAGTGCCGGAGCTGATCAAGACGCTGAGCGAGAAGGTCGAAGGCCGCGATATCTGATCGCGACCGGGCTTCGTCGAATGGCTTGACCCCGGCGCCTGCCGGTCTGGCCTGCCTCAAGGCAACGGGCCGCTGTCCCGGCGGCAGCTTTTCAGTGCAGGACGTTGTTGCCGCGTTCGCTGAAGCCGTATTGCGCCGCGGCGGCGTAAAGCTGGGCGATCTCGGCTTCCAGGTGCTCGTTCACCATCAACAGCGCCTTCAACGCCCCGCGGAGGTCGCCATTGCAACTTGCCACGATTTCATCGATGGCAGCTTCGTTCGGTCCGAAAGTCATCGGCATCTCCTGCTTCCCTGCGGACTAATTTTCAGCGGCTCCAGCCTGTTCCTGTGGAAGATGTGGATAGGCCGGGCGGCGAAGTTGCCTAGTCGCGTCCACCCAGCGGCAGAAAAATTGCTGACCATGGTTATAAAATGGCCGACGACACGCGTATGACAGCTGTTCCTGTTTGCAGTGAAATTCTCCACAGCTTTGCTGCGAAACCACAAGGGCAGGGCGCCGTCATCGGGTGGTGGCCGGGAAAATGGCAATGATTCCAATCTTCGTCGTGGCCGCGCTGGCGGTGCTGGCGCTGCTCACGCAAGCGGGCGTCGTTGTGCTGGAGCGGCTCTATCGAGCGCGCGGCAAAACCATTGATGTCCGTGGTGCGAGGCTGAATGTGGTCGAACTGGGGCCGCTCGATGCAGCAGGTCCCGCGATCCTGCTGCTGCATGGCGCCAGCTGCAATCTCGAGGCGATGCGGAAGCCGCTTGGCGATCTGCTCGCCCAACGTCGTCGCGTGATCCTGATCGATCGTCCCGGGCATGGCTGGAGTTTTCGCGAGCGCCATCGCGACTGCACGCCGCAGGTGCACGCGCGCATGATCGAGGAAGCGCTGAGAAAACGCGGCACCGGTCCCATCGTCCTCGTCGTGCATTCGGCTGCGGGCGCGCTCGGCGCGCGGATGGCGCTGGATTATCCCGACCGCGTCGCGGGGCTCGTGATGCTCGGGCCCGTGACGCATCCCTGGTATGGCGGCGTCGGCTTCTACAACCGTCTCGTCACCACGCCGGTGATCGGGCCGCTGCTCGCCTATACGATCACGCTGCCGCTTGGCCTGCTGCTCGCGGAGAGCAGCGCGCGGCGGGTCTTCCTGCCGCAGACGATGCCGGAGAATTTCGTGCACGATACCGCCACTCCCCTGTTGTTGCGGCCGCGCGAGTTCCTCGCCAATGCGCGCGATCTCGTGGCCTTGAAGCAGGCGGTTGCCGACCAGGCGCCGCGCTACGGCGAGATCAGCGCGCCCGTGACCATCATCTCCGGCGAGGTCGACCGGACGGTTTCGACCGTGATCCATTCCCGGCTCTTTGCCAGCGCCGTGCCGGACGCGAAGCTGATCGTGCTGGCGGATATCGGGCACATGATCCAGAACGCGGCGCCGGACGTCGTGGTGTCGGAGATCGAGGCGATGATGGACCGGATCGGGCAAAACACCGCCGCGGCCGCCGCCAATTGAATCCGCCTTGCGCGTCCCAAGCAAAAGCCCCGGCCGAAGGGACCGGGGCTTTTCGATTTCACGGCATGCGCAGTGGGCGCTACTTCTTCTTCCCGTCCTTGTCGAATTGCGAGATGTAGCCCCAGAGGTCGTTGGCTTCCTTCTCGTTCTTGATGCCGGCAAAGGCCATCTTGGTGCCGGGGATCTTGGCCTTGGGGTCCTTGATGTATTCGAGGAACTGGTCCTTGGTCCAGGTGATGCCCGAGTTCTTGTTCGCGTCGGAATAGGAGTAATCCGGCGCCGAGCCCGAATGGCGGCCGTCGAGCCCGTTCAGCTCCGGGCCGACCTTGTTCTTGGCGCCTTCGCCGATCGAGTGACACGCCATGCATTTATGGAAGGAGGTCTCGCCGGCCGCGACATCCTGCGCCCGCGCGGCGGAAGCGGCGAACAGGGCAGTGACAATGACGGCGGCACTCAGGGTCAAATTTTTCATGAGATGCTCTTTGGCTGGATCGACAGGGTGGGCACGGCCTTTTGGCATGGGCCGCTCGGAGAGGACAAGCCATGAAAGCTTGGCAGGTTTCATGACGGCGGGCTTGCCCCAGAGCGAAATCAATCGACAGGAGCCATCCGACCTTCCGATAGGCTCCCCAAGCCGTGGTAGACATGATTGACTTGCCGAAACAAATGATAAAACCCAGCTTGCTGGGGCGCGAAGTCCAAGGAGCGCAGATGGCCATCCTGATGCCGGAAGCCGACGCTGCGGTGCTCAAACGCCGCGCCGAGATCGTGGCCAGCCTGCGCGCGATCGTGCCGGGCGAGGGCGTGATCGACACGCCGGACGAGATGCGCGCCTACGAATCCGACGGGCTGACGGCCTACCGCCAGCCGCCGATGGTCGTGGTGCTGCCGGATCGCACCGAGCAGGTCGCAGCGGTCCTGAAATATTGCCATGAGCAGGGCATCAAGGTGGTGCCGCGCGGCTCCGGCACCTCGCTGTCCGGCGGCGCGCTGCCGATTGCCGACGGCGTGCTGCTGGGCTTGGGCAAATTCAAGCGCATCCGCGAGATCGATTTCGACAACCGCGTCGTCGTCACCGAGCCCGGCGTCACCAATCTCGCCATCAGTCAGGCGGTCGCCCATGCCGGCTTCTATTACGCGCCGGACCCATCCTCGCAGATCGCCTGCTCGATCGGCGGCAATGTCGCGGAAAATTCCGGCGGCGTGCACTGCCTGAAATACGGCATGACCACCAACAACGTGCTCGGCTGCGAGATCGTGCTGATGAGCGGCGAGATTTTGCGCATCGGCGGCAAGTCGGCGGAAAATGCCGGCTACGACCTGATGGGCGTCATCACCGGCTCGGAGGGGCTGCTCGGCGTCATCACCGAGATCACCGTGCGCATTCTGCAGAAGCCGGAGACGGCGCGCGCCCTGATGGTCGGATTTGCGCAAGTGGAGGCCGCCGGCGAATGCGTGGCGCGCATCATCGGCGCCGGCATCATTCCCGGCGGCATGGAGATGATGGACAAGCCCGCGATCCATGCCGCGGAAGCCTTCGTGCAGGCCGGCTATCCCCTCGATGTCGAGGCGCTCCTGATCATCGAGCTCGACGGTCCCGCCATCGAGGTCGACGAGCTGATCAAGCGCGTGGAAGCGATCGCACTGGCGTGCGGCTCGACCACCTGCCGGATCTCGACTTCGGAAGCCGAACGCAACCTGTTCTGGGCCGGCCGCAAGGCGGCATTCCCCGCGGTCGGGCGCATCTCGCCGGATTATCTGTGCATGGACGGCACCATTCCCCGCGGCGCGCTGCCGAAGGCGCTGGCTCGCATCCGTGAGCTTTCGGAGACATACGGCCTCGGCGTCGCCAACGTCTTCCACGCCGGCGACGGCAATCTGCATCCCCTGATCCTCTATGACGCCAACCGGCCCGGCGAGATCGAGAGGGCGGAAGCCTTCGGCGCCGATATCCTGCGCTGCTGCGTCGAGCTCGGCGGGGTGCTCACCGGCGAGCATGGCGTCGGCATTGAGAAGCGCGACCTGATGGGCGAAATGTTCTCCGAGATCGACCTCAAGGCGCAGCAGCGGCTGAAATGCGCCTTCGACGCCCAGGGCCTGCTCAATCCCGGCAAGGTGTTTCCGACCCTGCACCGCTGCGCCGAGCTCGGCCGCATGCATGTGCATGCCGGCAAGCTGGCGTTTCCCGATCTGCCGCGGTTTTGAGGCCCTTCTCCCGCACGACGAAAGGAGGTTCAGGCGGAGACCATTGGCGCACTTGTCCTGAGCGTTAACGACGCTAGAAGAGGGCCGAGGGGGCGGGCGGCGCGTCTGTGATCGCGAAAGGTTCAACAAGGCGGACTCCAGAAGGCGGATTTGGCGTGGATATTCTGAAGATACGCGACGCCAAGGACGTCGAGGCGGTGGTGCGGGCGGCGCTTGCAAACGAGCAGCCGCTGGAGATCATCGGCCATGGTTCCAAGCGCGGCATCGGTCATCCGATGACGACCAATGCCGTGCTCGATATGTCTGCGTTGAACGCCGTGACCGCCTACGAGCCGAACGAGCTGATCATCACGGTGGAGGCCGGCGCGCCGTTTGCCGACGTGGCGTCCCTGATCGATTCCAAGAACCAGCAATTCGCCTTCGAGCCGATGGACACCGCGGCGCTGCTCGGCACCGCCGGGATCGGCACCATCGGCGGCATGATCGGCGCGGGCCTGTCCGGTCCGCGCCGCATCAAGGCCGGCGGCGCGCGCGACCATCTGCTCGGCGCGCATGCCGTCTCCGGCTTCGGCGACAGCTTCAGGACCGGCGGCAAGGTGGTCAAGAACGTCACCGGCTATGACCTCTGCAAACTCCTGGCGGGCTCCTGGGGCACGCTCGCGGTGATGACCGAGGTGACGCTGAAGGTGATGCCACGGCCGGAGAGCGAGCGCACGCTGCTGCTGCGCGGGCTCGACGACGTCACCGCCAACCGCGCCATGACGGCGGCGCTGGGCTCGCCATTCGACGTGTCCGCTGCGGCGCATGTGCCGGGCTCCGTATTGCGGGTAGAGGTCGAAGGCCTCGACCCGCTCGGCCCGCCGCGCCAGTCGCTGACGCTGATCCGGCTCGAGGGGATTCTGGCCTCCGTCAGCCACCGCGCCGCCTCGCTGGCGAAGAGCCTTGGCTCTTTCGGCCCGGTCGAGACGATCGAGGATGCGGGCTCCGCGGCGGCCTGGCGGTCGATCCGCGACGTGCTGCCGTTTGCCGCCGCCGGCGCCCTCGGCGCCTGGCCGGTTTGGCGGATCGTCTGTCCGCCGGCTTCCGGCGCCGCGCTGGGGCAGGCATTGACGCGCGATAGTGGCGGGGAGGTGATCTATGACTGGGGCGGCGGCCTGATATGGGCCGCGCTGCCGCCCAAGCCCGACGGGCAGGCGGCGCTGGTGCGGGCCCGCGTCCATGCCGCCGGGGGCCACGCCACGCTGCTGCGGGCCGCCGAGGAGGTGCGGCGCAATACCGATGTGTTCCCGCCGCAGCCGGAGGGCCTCGCCCGCTTGAACGAACGGGTGCGGCAGAGCTTTGATCCCAGGGGCCTGTTCAATCGCGGCCGGATGGTCCGGAGGTCCGAGGCATGAAGACCGAGTTTTCGCTGGCGCAACTCGCCGATCCCGACATCAAGGAAGCCGACAAGATCCTGCGCGCCTGCGTGCATTGCGGCTTCTGCACCGCGACCTGTCCGACCTATGTGCTGCTCGGCGACGAACTCGACAGCCCGCGCGGCCGCATCTATCTGATCAAGGAGATGCTGGAAAAGGACGCTGCGCCGACGCCGGCCGTGGTCAAGCATATCGACCGCTGCCTGTCCTGCCTTGCTTGCATGACCACCTGTCCGTCGGGCGTGAACTACATGCATCTGGTCGATCAGGCACGTGTCCGGATCGAGCGGGATTACCGCAGGCCGGTCACCGAGCGGGCGCTGCGCTGGCTGCTGTCTTTGGTGCTGCCCAACCCGAAATGGTTCCGCGCCAGCATGCATCTCGCCCGGCTGGCGCGGCCCTTCGCGGCGCTCTTGCCGATGCCGAAACCCTCGGCCAGGCCGGCGCTGTTGCGGCGCATCCAGGCCATGCTGGCGCTGGCGCCGCGCCTGCTACCCCGGCCTGGGCCGGCCGCCGGCAGCGTCTTTGCCGCGAGCGGCCGGCGGCGGGGCCGCGTCGCGCTGCTGCAGGGCTGCGCCCAGCAGGTGCTGGCGCCGCGCATCAACCAGGCCGGCATCAGCCTGCTGACCCGCCACGGCATCGAGGTCGTGCTGGTCAAGGACGAGCAATGCTGCGGCGCATTGACCCATCACATGGGGCTCGACGGCGATGCGCTGGCGCGCGCCCGCGCCAACGTCACCGCCTGGACGGCCGAGGCCGATCGCGCGGGCCTCGACGCCATCCTGGTGACGGCGTCCGGCTGCGGCACGGTGATCAAGGACTACGGCTACTGGCTGCGCGAAGACCGCGATTTTGCCGGCCCCGCGGCGCGCGTCTCCGCGCTCGCGAAAGACATCACCGAGTATCTGGCCGGCCTTGAATTGCAGGCCGGCTCGCGCGCGACCGACGGCCTCACGGTCGCCTATCACTCCGCCTGCTCGCTGCAGCACGGGCAGAAAATCGTTAGTCTTCCGAAAGAATTGCTTTCCAAGAGCGGATTCGTGGTGAAAGATGTGCCGGAGAGTCATTTGTGTTGCGGTTCGGCTGGGACCTACAACCTTCTCCAGCCTGACATTGCGACCAGGTTGCGCGACCGAAAGCTCGCCAACATCGCAAGCGTCAAGCCGGACATGATTGCTGCGGGCAATATCGGGTGCATGATGCAGATTGCCGGCGGTACATCGGTTCCTGTCGTGCACACGATTGAGCTTCTCGATTGGGCGACGGGCGGTACGCGGCCGGGAGATCCGGAGCCAAGACCGAACTGATCGAATAGCTCCGCGCGTGGAAAGCGCGGCACGACGTGAAACGCCCGATGGACACGGATCGGCAACAGGAGGGTCACGATGGCTAAAGGGACAAAGAACAAGAAGGGCAAGAAAGCCAAGAAGAAAAAATTGATGTTGGCGAAGAAGTCGGCCAAGAAGGCTTCGAAGAAATCAGCAAAGAAATCAGCGAAAAAAGCTGCCAGGAAGACCGCGAAGAAGGCGGCCAAATCAACCGCGAAGAAGACCGCAAAGAAAGCAGCGGCAAAACAGACTGCAAAGAAGGCTGCGCCGGCTGCACCGAAGAAAAGCGCGCCGAAGAAAGCCGCGGCCCCGAAGCACGCTCCGGCGCCGGAGCCCGCTTCCGCTCCCGAATCGGCTCCCGCCCAGAGCTGGGCGACGCCCAGCTCTTCCGCTGCGGAAACCCAGTCCCACGAACACCACCACACCTCGTCCGGCGGCGACGACCACAACGGCTGACCGGTTCCGGTCCGGTACTCGCGTATAAGTTGCAAGAGGCTGCGGCGCGTCAGGCGTCGCGGCCTTTGCTTTTGCCGGGAGGGCCACTCCGCTCGTCTCAGAAGGATGATTCGGTCCTCGGCAGCCATGCGCCCATGGGTCTGCGTCGGCGGTAGGTGATTTGCCGGCCGCCTCCCTGGGCAAAACCGCCAAAAATGTTGCTTTGCGGCAACAGACGCCGACAACCTTACGTGGAATCGCCAGATAGCCTAAAAACTCATCAGATGCTTGCGTTTTTTGCTTCTCTGTGCGGATCAGGCGCTTCAAATTGCGATCGCTTAACAAAATTTGGCTTCAGCCAGGCCATGGGGCTTCCAGGGGCCCTTGGAACCGGGCTGGTTCTTGGAAAGTGTGGGGAATGTCATGAAGAAAGTGGTGTTGTTGGCAACGGCGCTGGCAATGATTTCGGGTTCGGCACTGGCAGCTGATCTGCCGGTCAAGGCAAAGGCGCCGCCGCTGGCGGCGTTCGATCCGTGGGACGTCGCCTTCGGCGGCGCGGTGATGAGCGACTACATCTTTCGTGGCGTAACCCAGTCCAATCACAACCCGTCGGTCGCGGCCTATTTGGAGCCCCGCTACAATATCAACAAGGACGTGCAGCTCTATGTCGGCACCTCGGCGGAAAGCATCTCCTTCTCCAACCGTGCCGCCGCCGAAGTCGATGTCTATGGCGGTATCCGCCCGACCTTCGGCCCCGCCGCCTTCGACTTCGGTGTCTGGGGCTATCTCTATCCGGGCGGCAGCTGCGCCGACAACGCCGTGACGATCGTCGGCGGTGTTCCGATTGCGGGCGGCAATGTCTGCCCGGTCTCGACCACGACGATCTTCCTGGCCAACGGCAATGTCATGAAGAAGGACGTCAGCTTCATGGAAGCCTACGGCAAGCTGAACTACACCATCAACGACAGCTGGGCTTTCGGCGTCAACGAATACTATTCGCCGAACTTCCTGAACTCGGGCGCCTGGGGCGACTACGCCTCGATCACGGGCAAATGGACCGCACCGGGGTCCTTGACGGGCACCAGCGGGATCGGGGTGTATGTGTCGGGCGAGTTCGGCCGCCAGTGGCTCGGCACCACGGATGCATTCTATGGCACGGGTGCGGGAACGGTCTTCGCCGCCGGCATCCCCTTCAAGAGCTATGACACCTGGAATGTCGGCATCGGCTTCACCTACAAGGTCTTCACTCTCGACCTGCGTTACTCCGACAGCGACCTGAACAAGGGCGATTGCAACGCTTTCACCAGCGCCTTCAACGCGAGCGGCACGACCAACGTGACGCCGATCAATCCGACCGGCGCCGGCTCGAACTGGTGCGGCGCGGCGGGAATCGCCAAGCTCTCGTTCGACCTGACGGCGATGACCAACCTGAAGTAAGCTTCGCCGGATATGAGCGAAGGGGGTGGCAGAGCGATCTGCCGCCCCTTTCGCTATCGGATCCGCCTACGAGCCCGCGACGGCTTCGTTGCGGCGGCCCGGCAGGACGAAATGATCGCCGTCGCGTGCGAGCTCGGCATTCTGCTGATGGAAGGCCCGCAGCGTCGCACGATGCCCGATCGAGACGATGGTGGTCTGCGGCAGCTTCGCTTCGAGCAGACGATAGAGCGCGGCCTCGGAGGGCTCGTCGAGCGAGGCGGTCGCCTCGTCCAGGAACAGGAAATTCGGGGCCTGGAGCAGCGCGCGGGCAATGCCGAGCCGCTGCTGCTCGCCGAGCGACAGGATCCGGTTCCAATGGCCCTGTTCGTCGAGCCTCGAGGCGAGTTGCGGCAGGCCGATCTGGCGCAGCACCTCGCTGACCCGCTCGGCTGCGAACGACGATGCCTCGCTTGGATAGGCGATCGCCGCATGCAGCGAGCCGATCGGGAAGTAGGGTTTTTGCGGCAGCATCATCAGCGTCGACTTGGCGGGCACCGAGATTGCGCCGCTGCCGAACGGCCAGATGCCGGCAATGGCGCGGAACAGGGTCGACTTGCCGGCTCCGGAGGGGCCGGTGAGCAGCATGCGCTCGCGGTTGCGAATGCGAAAGCCCTCGGCGGCGACCAGCGGCGCGCCATTGGGCAGCCGCACCAGAAGCCTGGTCAGGTCGATCTCGTCGCCCTTGCCTGCTGCCGTCATGCGGATCGAACCGTCGCCGCTCCTCAGATGCTCGGCGCTCGCAACCGACATCTCGAAGCCGTCAAGGCGGGCCACCACGGCGCGCCACTCCGCCATGCTGCGGTAGATTCCGACGAAGAAGGATAGTGCCTTCTGCACGTTGCCGAAAGCTTCCGCGGCCTGCAGCAGCGTGCCGATCAGGATCTTGCCGGCGAACAGGGCTGGCGCGACGAGGACGATCGGGATGATCACGGCGGCCTGTGAGTAGCTCTGCGTGAACGCCGTCAGCCGCTTGGTCCGGCTCATGATGGCGTACCAGTTCGCGACCACGCTGCCGAAGCGGTCCTGCAGGCGGGCGCGTTCGGTGCGATCGCCGTCGAGCAGCGCGATCTGTTCGGAATTTTCGCGGACGCGCACCAGGTTGAAGCGGAAGTCGGCCTCGCGGCGTTGCTGCTCGAAATCGAGATTGACCAGCGGCGCGCCGATCCATTGCGTCAGCGCCGTGCCGAAGATCGAATAGATCAGCGCGGCCCAGACCAGATAGCCGGGGATATCGTACGGGCTGCCGAACAGATGCAGCGGCGCGGCCTCGGACAGTCCCCACAGGATCAGCACGAAGGAAAGGAACTCGACGACGGAACTCAATAGGCCGACGCCGACGTCAAGGGTTCGCTCCACAAACAGCTTGATGTCGTCGGACATGCGCTGGTCCGGGTTGTCGGCGGCATCGCCCTGAAGCTGCATGCGGTAGTGGTTGGCGTCGTGCAGCCAATCGCCCAGATATTTGGTGGTCATCCAGTTGCGCCAGCGGATCTGCAGCCACTGATTGAGATAGAGCTGATAGACCGACAGCGCGACGGTTGCCGTTGCCAGCACGATGAACACGATCATCTCCCGGACAAACGCGTCGTAGTTCACTTCCTGCAGCGCGGTGTAAAAACGATTTCGCCACTGGTTGATCAGGACGTCGGTGCCGACCAGCGCCAGCTCGATGGCGATGACGGCACCGAGCAGGCCGCACCCGGCCCATTTGTCTTCGGATCTGAAATAGGGCGCAGCGATGCGCCAAACGATCGCGAGCGTCGCGCGGATATTTTTCACAGATATGAGTCTCCTGGAAGGCGGACCAACGCTGGGAATATAGGGGATTTTTGCGTACTTAGACTAAGGTCGTAAGTCACTTGCCGCTGGTTATCTTGTCCCGGCCCGCAACGAGACCCTAGCATGGCAACAACGGCGCGAGGCAGGGGGCCGGCCGACTTCGCGACCTTGTGAGCGAAATTTGCGCGACGGAAATTCCGCGGGACTATTTCGCACCCTCGATGGTTTACCCCTGCAAGCGCGTCGGGCACGAGAACGTGCCGCATAAGCGCGTGGGGGAGAACGCACAATGTGGAACCAAGTCTATAATCCGCTGGGCAGCGCGGCGCTGTCGACGATCGCCGCCGCGGTGCCGGTGGTCACGCTTCTGGTCCTGATCGCGAGCGGCCGGGTGAAGGCGCATCTGGCGGCCGTCGTCGCCGTGATCGTCACCAATCTGATCGCGATCTTCGTCTTCACCATGCCGGCTGCCATGTCGATCCGCGCCTCGGTGCTCGGCATCGTGACCGGCTTCTTCCCGATCGGCTGGATCGTTCTCAACGTCATCTTCCTCTACCAGGTCACCGTGACGACCGGCAAATTCGAGCTGTTGAAGCGCGCGGTCGGCGGCGTCACCGAGGACCGCAGGCTGCAGCTGCTCCTGGTCGCGTTCTCCTTCGGGGCCTTCTTCGAAGGCGCCTCGGGCTTCGGCACGCCGGTTGCGATCACGGGCTCGATCCTGATCGGGCTCGGCTTCTCGCCGCTGGCGGCCTCCGGCCTGTCGCTGATCGCCAACACCGCGCCGGTCGCCTTTGGTGCGCTGGGCACGCCGATCCAGGGCCTCGCCTCGGTGACCGGCCTTGATCCCTACACGCTCGGCGCGATGGTGGGCCGGCAGCTGCCGCCATTCTCGCTGCTCGTGCCGTTCTGGGTGGTGTGGGCGTTCGCCGGCTGGCGCGGCATGAAGGAGGTGTGGCCCGCCATCCTGGTGACCGGCATCTCCTTTGCGGTCCCGCAATATGTGATTTCGAACTATGTCAATCCATGGATCGTCGATATCGGGGCGTCCCTGATCTCGATGGGGTGCCTGATCCTGTTCCTGCGGGTGTGGCAGCCGAGGCAGCTCTGGCTGTCGCCGGCGCTGCGCGGTCGGGACGAGTCGGCGGCGACCATGGCCAAGACAACACCGCTCGACAAGACTCCGCTGACGCAGGCGCAATTGTGGAGCGCGCTCTTGCCGTGGATCATCGTCTGCATCGTGATGCTGATCTGGGGCAACGGAGCGTTCAAGACCTGGGCGAACTCGATCTTCACCTGGAACTACGCCGTTCCCGACCTGCACAACATGATCAACCGCGTGCCGCCGGTGGCGGCGAAGCCCACGCCGGAAGGCGCGGTGTTCGCCTTCACCTATCTCACCTTCACCGGCACTGGCATGCTGATCGCGGCGATCGTCTCCGGGCTTCTGATGGGCGTCTCGCCGGGGCGTCTGGTGACGGAATATGGCCGCACCATCCGCCTCTGCGCGATCTCGCTGATCACGATCTCGGCGATGCTGGCGATCGGCACCTTGACCCGGCTCGGCGGCATCGACGCCACGCTCGGCCTCGCCTTCGCCGCCACCGGTGTGCTCTATCCCTTCTTCGGTACGCTGCTCGGCTGGTTAGGGGTGGCGCTGACGGGATCGGACACCGCCTCCAACATCCTGTTCGGCAATCTGCAGAAGATCACCTCCGAACAGATCGGCCTGTCCTCGGTCTTGATGGCCGCTGCCAACTCGTCCGGCGGCGTGATGGGCAAGATGATCGATGCGCAGTCGATCATGGTCGCAGGTGCCGCCTGCTACGACATCCCGCAGGAGCGCGCGCACGCGGTGGGGCCGATCTTTCGCAAGGTC
>JAFAUV010000231.1 GCA_019243075.1 Bradyrhizobium sp. | reverse complement strand
TTTGCCAGTTCATCAGGATATGAAGATTGGTCGCGCTCTTCGTCCCGTCGGCCGCCTCCTGCTCGCCGAGCCAGTGGAAACGCACGATCGCGGCGGGGCCGACCACGCGGATGGTGACGTCCCGATATTCCAGCGACGTAAACTTGGACTTTCCGTCCGTGGCGTTGGCGACAAAGGTCGCCTTGTCCTCGACCTTTCCGTTGGAGTGGCTGTAGCTCAGTTCGGCCGCGCAGAGTGCATCGAGCGCCTTGGCGTCGGCGGCTAGCTGCGCCTTGCGGAACGCTTCCACGTCCTCCGCGACGGCTTCTTCGTCCGCCCCGGCTGCCAGCGCCGGCAGTGCGCGGAGCGGCAGCAAGGTCACCAGTCCGAGGGCCAGGGCCTGCAAGGCCAGTTCACGACGATTGACGTTCATCGTTTCCTCCTGTTCCGGTTGCAGGCTCAAGTGTTGCAGCCGCCCCGGCCTTTGTCGAGTGGTCTCTCAACTCAACACGCGGCACTTTGGCGCTTTCCAGCAGATTGCAGGCACAGCCGCTTTCCGACCCATTTCCCGCGTTGACCGCTGACAGCAACCGCCGTTAATTTGAGCGTGTATCTCAAGGCGCCACCATGGCCGGACTTTCGCATCGCCAAACCGAAATCCTCAATATCGCCCGCGCCTCGGGCCGCGTGCTGGTGGAAGACCTCGCCCGCCGTTTCGAGGTATCGGCGCAGACCATCCGCAAGGACCTCAACGATCTCTGCGAGCAGCGCGCGCTGACCCGCATTCACGGCGGCGCCATGATCGCCTCCGGCGTCGAAAACCTCGCCTATGAGGCGCGACGTTTCGTCGCCGTCGAGGAGAAGAAGGCGATCGGCGCGGCGGCGGCTGCGCTGATCCCGAACGGCTGCTCGCTCTTCATCAATATCGGCACCACCACGGAAGAGGTCGCAGGCGCCCTGACTTCGCATGAGGATCTGCTGGTCATCACCAACAACCTCAATGTCGCGATGCTCCTCTATCGATATCCGCGCATCGAGGTGGTGGTGGCCGGCGGCGCGGTGCGCCGCGCGGACGGCGCCGTGGTCGGCTCGACCGCCACCCAGCTCATCGGCCAGTTCAAGGTCGATTATGCCATCATCGGCGTCTCTGCGATCGACGAGGAGGGCGCTTTGCTCGACTTCGATTATCGCGAGGTGCAGGTGGCGCAGGCCATCATTGCGAATGCCCGCAGCGTCATGCTGGTGGCCGATTCCACCAAATTCACCCGCTCTGCGCCGGTGCGCATCGCTCATATGAGCCAGATCAACACCTTCGTCACCGACTCCGCGTTGCCGGCCGGGCTCGCCAACATCTGCCACTCCCGCGGCATCCAGGTGATCGAGGCGCTGCCGAAGGGGGCGGGAGAAATGGACGAGGCCGAGCAGGTCGAGCCGGCCAACAGCCCGATTCCGATCCGCCGCGCCTGATCAATCCCGCCTCGCTCCGGCTTTCCTTTGTGCCTGGCCGGCCTAAGACAAATTCCGATGGTTCCACTTTCGCTTTGCTTTCGCTTTTGGTTGTGATCTAATCGGAATCGAAATCAAAATCGCCGAAGTGAAGGCGGCGCGCCGGGGAAGCGTTCTTTGGATCGGATTTACGACCTCGCGATCATCGGAGGGGGTGTCAATGGCTGCGGCATCGCGCGCGATGCGGCGGGTCGTGGGAATTCGGTTTTCCTTTGTGAAATGAATGACTTGGCAAGCGGGACGTCGTCCTGGTCGACCAAGCTCGTGCACGGCGGCTTGCGCTACCTCGAATATTACGAGTTTCGTCTGGTCCGCGAGGCGCTGATTGAGCGCGAAATCCTTTGGCAGGTTGCGCCCCACATCATCCGACCGCTTAGATTCGTGCTGCCGCACCATGCGGGCCTCCGACCGGCCTGGCTGCTGCGGCTCGGGCTTTTCCTTTACGACCACATCGGCGGCCGCCATTTGCTGCCGCCGACCCGCTCGGTCGATCTCGCCCATGATGTGGTCGGCCACCCCCTGATCGCCGGCCGTTACGTCAAGGGCTTTGAATATTCCGATTGTTTTGTCGATGACGCGCGTCTGGTCGCCTTGAACGCGCGCGACGCCGCCGATCGCGGCGCCGAGATCCGCACCCGCACCCGCGCGGTCGAGATCCGGCAGGTCGACGGCATCTGGCAGGTCACGACCGAGAGCGCCATGGTCAGGCAGCGCACGACCATCCGCGCCCGCGTGCTGGTCAATGCCGGCGGGCCTTGGGTCGAGGACGTCCTGAACTCGGGCGCCGGCGTCAACGCGCGTGCCAAAGTGCGGCTGGTGCAGGGCTCGCACATCGTGGTGCGCAGACTCTACGAGCACGACCGCGCCTACATGTTCCAGAACGCCGACGGCCGCATCGTCTTTGTCATTCCCTACCAGGACGATTTCACGCTGATCGGCACCACCGATCGCGACTATCACGGCGATCCCTCCAAGGTGAAAGCGACTGCGGAGGAGTTTCAATATCTCTGCAATTCCGTGAGCGAATATCTCGCCAAGCCGGTCAAACCCGAGGACGTGGTCTGGACCTATGCCGGCGTGCGACCGCTCTATGACGACGGCGCCAGCGAAGCCAAGGCCGCGACCCGCGACTACGTGTTCGAGCTCGACACGCCCGGCGGTGCGCCGCTGCTCTCGATCTATGGCGGCAAGATCACGACCTATCGGCGGCTTGCCGAGGAGGCGCTGGAGCGGCTTTCGCCCTACTTGCGCAGTGCCAAGGCCCGGGAGGGCTGGACCGGCAAATCGCCGCTGCCCGGGGGCGACCTCGATGTCTCGGCGTTGCCCGCGCTGACTGCGGAGCTGCAGCGCAGCTATCCGTTCCTCACCCAGGAACATGCGAGCCGGCTGGCACATGCCTATGGGACCCGCGCGATCAAACTGCTCGGCGGCGCAAAATCATTGGCCGATCTCGGCCAGTCTTTCGGCGCGACGCTGACGGCGGCCGAGGTCAATTATCTGATGGCCTTCGAATGGGCCGTGACCGCCGAAGACATCGTGTGGCGCCGCTCCAAGCTGGGGCTGCGGATGTCGCCGGACGAAATTGCTGCCCTCGATGGCTGGATTGCGGCCAATGGCGCTCCGCATGAAAGTCCCCTGCTGGAAGCAGGAGGACGGCTATGAGCGTTGCGCTCGACCATGTCACGCGCGCCGTCGACGGCGTTCAAACCATTCGCGACGTGTCGCTGACGCTTGAAAAAGGTACGCTCAGCGTGCTGCTCGGTCCGACTCTGTCGGGCAAGACCTCGATCATGCGGCTGCTCGCCGGTCTCGACAAGCCGACCACCGGCCGCGTGCTGGTCGAGGGCAAGGACGTCACCGGCGTCGACGTGCGGCGGCGCTCGGTCGCGATGGTCTACCAGCAGTTCATCAATTATCCCTCGCTTACGGTCTACGAGAACAGCGCCTCGCCGTTGCGGGTGCAGGGCAAGCCGAGGGCCGAGATCGAGAGCCGCGTTGCCGAGGCTGCAAAGCTGCTTCGGCTCGAGCCGTTCCTGAAACGCACGCCGCTGCAGCTTTCTGGCGGCCAGCAGCAGCGCACCGCGATCGCGCGCGCGCTGGTGAAAGGCGCCGATCTCGTGCTGCTCGATGAGCCGCTGGCCAACCTCGACTACAAGCTCCGCGAGGAGCTGCGCGCCGAATTGCCTCGCATCTTCGAGGCATCAGGCTCGATCTTCGTTTATGCCACGACCGAACCGTCCGAAGCCCTGCTGCTCGGCGGCAACACGGTCTGCATGTGGGAAGGCCGGGCGCTGCAGGCCGGCGAGACGCCAAGGGTCTATCGCCATCCCGACACGCTTCGCGTGGCGCAGGTGTTTTCCGATCCCCCGCTCAACGTCATCGGGATCGAGAAGCGGAACGGCTCGGTGCAATATGCCGGCGGCGTCACGGCGCCCTCGACCGGACTTTACGCCAAGCTTGCCGATGGCGCCTATCGCGTCGGCTTCCGCGCGCATCAATTGGAGCTCGCTGGCGGCCAGGCCGGTCGCCACGCCTTTCCGGCAACCGTGACGGTGACGGAGATCACCGGCTCGGAAAGCTTCGTGCATTTGCACCGCGATACCGCGAATTGGGTCGCGGTGCTGCA
>JAFAUV010000036.1 GCA_019243075.1 Bradyrhizobium sp. | reverse complement strand
CCCAGCGCCTGCACCGCCGAAACCGGCACCGCGGCCGCTGCGCATGCGCGCTGGTCGCGGCTGAATCATGCCGCGGGTCCGATCCGCAGCATCTACCGACTTTTACGAAGGGCTATTCCGCCGCCTCGCTGTGGCCGAGCCGGGCGTTGAGCTTGTGGATAAGCTCCTCGGCGGCGTCCGAGATCACGGTGCCGGGCGGGTAGATGGCTTCCGCGCCGGCCTTGTACAGCGCATCGTAATCCTGCGGCGGCACCACGCCGCCGACGATGATCATGATGTCCTCGCGGCCCTGCTTCTTCAGCGCGGCCTTCAGTTCAGGCACCGCGGTGAGGTGGGCGGCGGCGAGCGAGGAGACGCCGAGGATGTGTACGTCGTTCTCGACCGCCTGGCGCGCGGCTTCGTCGGCGGTCGCAAACAGCGGCCCGATGTCGACGTCGAAGCCGACATCGGCAAAGGCCGAGGCGATCACCTTCTGGCCGCGGTCATGACCGTCCTGACCGATCTTGGCGACAAGGATGCGCGGTCTGCGCCCTTCGGCTTCCTCGAACGCGTCGATCAATTCCTGGACCTTCTGAACCTTGTTGGACATCGCGGACGCCTCCCGCTTGTAGACGCCGGTGATGGATTTGATCTCGGCGCGGTGGCGGCCGAACACTTTTTCCATCGCGTCGGAAATTTCGCCGACGGTTGCCTTGGCGCGCGCGGCGTCGATGGCAAGCGCCAGCAGATTGCCTTCGCCGCCGGCCGCGCGGGTGAGCGCCGCCAGCGCGGCATCGACGTCCTTCTGATTGCGCTCGGAGCGCAGCCGCTTCAGCTTGTCGATCTGCAGACGCCGCACGATGGAATTCTCCACCTTCAGGATTTCGATCGGCGCTTCGTCCGATGGCTTGTACTTGTTGACGCCGATCACGGCCTGCCGGCCGGCATCGATGCGGGCCTGCGTCTTGGCCGAGGCTTCCTCGATGCGCAGCTTCGGCACGCCGGCCTCGATCGCCTTGGCCATGCCGCCCAATTCTTCGACTTCCCGGATATGCCCCCAGGCCTTGGCGGCGAGATCGGCGGTCAGGCGCTCGACATAATAGGAGCCACACCAGGGATCGATGATCCGCGTGGTGCCGCTTTCCTGCTGCAGAAAGAGCTGGGTGTTGCGGGCGATGCGCGCGGAGAAATCGGTCGGCAGCGCCAGCGCCTCGTCGAGCGCGTTGGTGTGCAGCGATTGGGTGTGGCCCTGGGTGGCGGCCATCGCCTCGATGGTGGTGCGTGCGACATTGTTGAACACGTCCTGCGCGGTCAGCGACCAGCCCGAGGTCTGGCAATGCGTGCGCAGCGACAGCGAGCGCGGGTCCTTCGGACCGAAGGGTCGCAGCAGCTTCGCCCAGAGCAGCCGCGCCGCGCGCATTTTGGCGACTTCCATGAAGAAGTTCATGCCGATCGCCCAGAAGAACGACAGGCGCGGCGCAAAACGGTCGACATCGAGGCCGGCGGCGAGGCCCGCGCGCAAGTATTCGACGCCGTCGGCGAGCGTATAGGCGAGCTCGAGATCCTGCGTCGCGCCGGCCTCCTGCATGTGATAGCCGGAGATCGAGATCGAATTGAATTTCGGCATCCGTTGCGAGGTGTAGGCGAAGATGTCGGAGATGATCCGCATCGAAGGTGACGGCGGATAAATGTAAGTGTTGCGCACCATGAACTCTTTGAGAATGTCGTTCTGAATGGTGCCCGACAGTTTTTCCGGCGGCACGCCCTGTTCCTCGGCGGCGACCACGAACAGCGCGAGAATCGGCAGCACCGCGCCGTTCATGGTCATCGACACGCTCATCTGGTCGAGCGGGATGCCGGCAAACAGCGTGCGCATGTCGTAGATCGAGTCGATCGCCACCCCCGCCATGCCGACGTCGCCGGAGACGCGCGGATGATCGGAATCATAGCCGCGGTGGGTGGCGAGGTCGAAGGCCACGGACAGGCCCTTTTGCCCGGCCGCGAGGTTACGGCGGTAGAAGGCGTTGGAATCTTCCGCCGTGGAAAAACCGGCATACTGCCTGATGGTCCAGGGCTGGTTGACATACATCGTGGGGTAGGGGCCGCGCAGATAGGGAGCGATGCCGGGCCAGGTCTCGAGGAAGTCGATGCCGGCAAGATCGGCCTCGCCATAGAAAGGCTTCACCAGAATGCCTTCGGGGGTCAGCCACGGCTCGGCCTTGCCGGCCGGCGTGGTGGTTGCTACCGCCTCAAAGGCGACATGGGCAAAATCAGGAATGCGGCTCATGGCGATCATCTTATCATAATCGGCAGCAGCACTACCCCGTCAATCATGATCGGGATGCTGGTGGCTGACGATGGTGGCCATCTTCTCCGGGCCGTAATTCTGCATGGTGGTGTGGCTCGGCAGATTGGAGATGCCTACCACCCAGCCGAGCCGGGATTCCGTTCCATATTGTCGCGTCGGGATCACCCGGTCGGGCCGGTCGAAGGTGCCGGTCATGATCTCGATGCGGGAGCCGTCGATGCGGCGGAAGCTCAACGGGGTGCCGCAGGCGGCGCAGAAGTCGCGCTCGGCGATCGAGGAGGATTTGAAGGACGCCGGCTTGCCCTTGGTCCAGGAAAAATCGGCTTTCTCGATGTCGGCAAAGGAGGCGAATGGCGCGCCGGAAGCTTTCTGGCACATGCGGCAATGGCAGATGCTCACCTTCACCGGCGCCGCCTTCACGGCAAATCGGGTGGCGCCGCATTGGCAGCCGCCGGTCAGGATGGTTTTCGTCTCCGCGTTCATGTCCGCTCCATCCGCTCACAGGCCTTTTGCAGGACGGCAACCGCATCGTCGCCCGCCACGATGAAGTCCGTCACGCCGGCTTCGCGCAGCTCCGCTTCCCGCTCGCCGGGGCGGCCTGCGAAATAGATATGGTTGGCGCCGGCAGCTTGAAGGGCCTTGGCAGCTTCCGTAGCGAGCTGGGCATAGACCTTGTCGGATGAACAGAGGATCGCCAGCGGCGCGCCGGAGCCCTTGAAGGCTGCGGCAAGCCCGGCCGCGTCGGAAAAGCCTTCGCTCCCGATCGCCTCGATGCCGCCGGCCTCGAAAAAGCTCTTGGCAAAGGTGGCGCGCGCCGTGAAGTCGGCGGCGGTGCCGAGATTGGCGAGAAACACGCGCGGGCGTTTGCCGGACGCCTTCAACATTTGGTCCGAGCGGTCGCGCAAGCGCTCGAAAGGTGCTGCCAGCCGCAGCGGCGACAGCGGCTCGAAAGCGATGGCGTCGTTCGCTGGTACGGGCGCGAAGGGCTCCACATCTTCCACCGCGACGTGCGCCTCGTGCAGGTTTGGAAACTCGCTGGCGCCGGTGAGCACGTCCTTGCGCCTGGACACATTGGCTTCGCGGGCCTTGCGCGTCGCAGCAACCTTGCTCTGGATCAGCCCTTGTTGAAGGGCGGCAAAGGCGCCGCCCGCCTTCTCGATTTCCCGGAACAGCGACCAGACGATCTCGCACAATGCTGTTGTGAGGCTTTCGATGCCACCCGTTCCGGCGGCGGGATCGGACACCTTGGCGAGGCTGGATTCTTCGAGAAGCACGAGCTGGGTGTTGCGCGCCACGCGCCGGGCAAAGCCATCCGGCAGCCCCAGCGCCAGCGTGTGCGGCAGCACGGTGACGGCGTTGGCACCGCCCAGCCCGCTTGCAAAAGTTGCCATGGTTGCGCGCAGCATATTCACGTAGGCATCGCGCTGGATCAGCATGCGCCAGGCGGTTTCGGCCGCGATGAAGGCGGGCCTTGGAGCAAGAGCGCAGGCTTGTTCGACCCGCGCCCAAAGACGCCGCATCGCGCGGAATTTTGCCATCGTCAGGAACTGGTCGGCATCGGCGATCAGGCGGAACGAGATCGCCGAGCGCGCTAGATCGAGCGCAATGCCGCCGGCCTCCAGCAGGCGCAGATAGGCCACGGCCAGCGCGAGCGCGAAGGCGAGCTCCTGCGCTTCCGAGCCGCCGGCATCGTGCACGGGCCGGCCATCGGCGAGCACGAACGGTCCCTTGAAGCCACGCGACATCAAGCCGGCGACTACCGTGGCGAACGGCTTCTCCATCTCGCTCCACGGCGCGGGTGCGCCGCCGCGCACGGCCATGGTCGAGAGCGCCTGATAATTGAAGCGAACGTCGACCTTGGCGGGATCGATGCGCTGCGCTTCGATGAGATCGGCGACGGCCTCGCCGGCATTGCCCCGCCCCAGCACCGGATGCAGCGAGATGGAAATTCCCGCATCGAGAATGACGCCATCGAACAGCTTCTTCAGCGTCTCGGGCGCTGCATCGGCGACGCCGAACCCGCGTGCGCCGGGGCCGCCCTCGAACTCGATCTCGAGCCCGGTCGCGCCGTTTTCGAGGTCGCGCAGCGCAAGCGCGTTGGCCTTGGCGGCGTCGGGATGATCGACCCGCTGCATGATCTGCCAGGGCGCGGCCGGCGCGCGGCCGAAGACGGGCTCGGTGCCTTTGGCGCGGGTGTAGATCGGGGCGATCTTCAACCCGTCATAGGTCTTGGCAACGAGCTTTTCGAACGGCGCGCCCTTCAGCACGCCATCGACCAGCTTGCGCCAGTCGTCCTCCGTTGCCTTCGGGAAATCGGCGGCGAGTTTGAGATCGTCGGTCGCAGATGTCATCGGCCCAATGCTCTCCCGGCACGCCAGCGTTTCGCCGGAAGTTGCCACGTCGGCACGGTCAAGCCAAACGGTTGTTTTCGGCTTGGTTCCTATTTCTTCAACCGCTCGATCCCCTCGGTCGAGAGGTCGGCGAGCGCGTCCCAGACCCGGCGCCCGCGGATCAGCCGATCCGGCGCGATCTCGGCGAGCGGCACCAGCACGAAGGCACGCTCGAACAGGCGAGGGTGCGGCAGCGTCAGCTCGATCTGGTCGATCGACACCTCGTCATAGGCGATCAGATCGAGGTCGAGCGTGCGCGGACCCCAGCGCCGTTCCTTGCCACGGTCGCGGCCGAATTTCTGCTCGACCTTGTGTAGTACGAACAACAGCGCATGCGGATCGAGCGCGGTCTCGATCTCGATGCAGGCATTGATGAAGCGCGGCTGATCCTCCTCGCCCCAGGGCGGGGTCGCGTAGTCGGAGGAGCGCGCCACGAGGCCCGCCTGCGCCATGCCGCAGATATTGGCGATCGCCTTTTCGAACGTCGCGCGGACGTCGCCGACATTGCCGCCCAATGCAATGAGCGCGCTAGCCATGTTACGGCGGATGCCGGTTGCGCGTCAGCACCACGCCGACATCCTCGAAGATCGCGGCGATCGGCGCGTGCGGCTTGTGCACCGTGACCTTGACTGCGCGGATGCGCGGGAAAGCCGTCAGGATCGCATCGGCGACGGCGCCGGCCGCGCGCTCGAGCAGCTTGTAGTTGGTGTCGCGGAAGGCGGCGGTCGCGGTCGATACCACGTTGGAATAGGACACGGTGTCCGCGAGCCGGTCGGTGCGCGAGGATTCCGAAAGGTCGGTGTACAGTTCGAGATCGATGACAAAGCGCTGGCCGACTTCGGTCTCGTGCTCCATGACGCCGTGGCGGGCGTGGATCACGACACCTTTGATGAAGATGGTATCGGTCATCGCTTGTCCTCGATCGCGGCGAGGACGCGCAGCGCCTGCACGGTTTCGGCCACGTCATGGGTTCGGATGATGCCGGCGCCACGCTTGGCGGCGGCCAGATGCGCCGAGATCGAGCCGCCTAGCCGTTGCTGCGGCTCGGAGGGCGAAACCGAGGCGATGAAGGCTTTTCGTGATGCTCCAACGAGCAGCGGCAGGCCGAAGGCTTTGAGCTCGTCCAGTCGCGCCAGCGCGGTCAGGCTTTGCTCCTGGGTCTTGCCAAAGCCGATGCCGGGATCGAGCACGATGTTTTCGCGGGCGATGCCGGCGCGCGCGGCGATATCGAGCGAGCGGTCGAAGAACGCGGCGATATCCCGCATGACGTCGATGGCGGGATCGGCGCGGTCGCGGTTGTGCATCACGATCACTGGGGTATTGCGCGCGGCGAGGAGGGAGGCCATCTCGCCATCGCGCTGCAGGCCCCAGACGTCGTTGGCGATCAGGGCGCCCTGGTCGAGCGCCCAGGCCACGACATCGGCCTTCATGCTGTCGATCGAGATGGGAATGCCCAGCGCCACGATCTCGGCAAAGACCGGCTGCAGCCGCCGCAGCTCCATTGCGGAGGAGACCGGCTGGGCGCCGCCATAGGGGCGGGTGGATTCGGCTCCGATGTCGATGATGTCGGCGCCTTCGGCAATCAGGTGTTTGGCCCGGGCCAGGGCCTGGTCCGGTGCGAGAAATCTGCCGCCATCCGAAAAGGAGTCGGGCGTCACGTTCAGGACGCCCATCACGGCCGCGACCGGGCGCGACAGCAATCCCCTCAGTAGCGGATGAAGCCCGGGTGTGGATGCGACAGCCTGTTTGGAATGGGCCTTGGCCATGCGGTCGCTTTGCGCGGTCGCCGCGTTGGTGTCAAGGTGGGCCGTAACCGATCTAATAGCTGATTTTCGGCTGCAGCTTGCGTGCCTGCGCGATCAATTGCTCGACCGACTTTTCGGACGGCAGGACCCGGACGAGCTTCCGCTTGGTGTTCACTTCCTTCATGTTCTGCGCCAGCCGCGCCGGGTTGCGCAACGCGAGTTCCCGGACCGTCGTGACGCCTGCGGCACGCACCAGCCCCACCTTGGCCTTGCCCATGCCGGGGATACGCATGTAGTCGGAGACATTGGCCCATTCCAGCAATTGCTGCTCGCTGATGCCGGTCTTTGCCGCGAGCGCCTTGCGTCCCTTCACGGTACGGGCGGCTTCGAGCAGCGCGTCGGTCGTACGAATGCCAAGCGATTTGAGTTTGGAAGCTGAGAAGGCAGTCATGCCTTCGATCTCGGAAATTGGATATGTCATGGTGCTCGATATGAAGAAGGTGCTTCAGGCGAATTGGCTAAGCGCCGGTGTCCCCGCGATGATCGCGCCCATTTGATCCGCTCCGATCTTGTCACGGCCGAACCGCAAAAGTTCACGGGCAATGTTCTGGATTTCGCTCATGCCAAGACCGAGACCCATCAATCTGGTGCCGGTCGCCATCAAACCGCCGCCCATCCATCGGCTTATGCTGCCATTATTGTTGGCATTGCTGGCGGAATTGTTGGCGGCCGCGATCGCGGCTTCTGCACCAGGAATCCGGTCGATCAATGCCTGAACCTGGTCGGAAGGACCCTCGCTGCGAAGGAAATTCAGGATGATGCCGACGGTTTTTTCAGCGACAGCACGATCGATGCCGGCCTTTGTGGCCAGCCGCCCTATCAACTCGTCCATATTGCCCCGCCCTCAACCGGTTACGTCACCGGGCCTCGCTTAGTAAAAAACATCTTGAGCTTGCGAAAAACGAAATACAAGCGATCAAAAGTGATGAAGGCACTTTTGATTCGAGATCGCCGGTCAAGTGTTGCAGCAATGCAAGAGTTGATGCGAAGGGAAGCAGAATTCTCGCGACAAAAGCATGTGTTTCGGCTTTCGACGCAATAAAAGCGGCGGCGGCGTGCGGCTGCGTGACACGGAGCGGGTCGTTTTGATGAGCGTTGACCTGTTTTAATCGCAGTGCATCAAGAATATGATACGGGTGAACCAGCGTCGGGGGCAGAACAGGCGGAATGCGATGACGGCGTCCAACGATAGTGCTGCGGACACCAGCGACAGGATATTCATCGGCAAGGGCGAGCAATCGGCCTGGCTCCCGCTGGCGCTGGCCAATCGCCACGGCCTCGTCACCGGCGCCACAGGAACTGGGAAAACAGTGACGTTGCAGGTGATGGCGGAGGGCTTTGCGCGCGCCGGCGTGCCTGTATTCGCGGCCGACATCAAGGGGGACCTGTCGGGCATATCGGAAATCGGCGAATCCAAGGATTTTATTCTGAAGCGCGCCGCCGAAATGGATCTTACCTTTCAGCCCGATCGGTTCTCGACGGTATTTTGGGACGTGTTCGGCGAGCAGGGTCATCCGGTGCGCGCAACCGTCACCGAGATGGGGCCGCTGCTGCTGTCGCGCATGCTGGATTTGAACGACGTGCAGGAGGGCGTACTCAATGTTGCCTTCCGTGTTGCCGATGACAACGGGCTCGCGCTGATCGACATGAAGGATTTGCGCGCGCTGCTGGATGCGATCGTGCCGGAGAGCATCAAGAGATCGGCGGGCGGCGACGACGATCCACTGGCGCCGCTCCGAAAAGCCGCGCTAGGGTTCGGCAACGTCACACGTGCCAGCATCGGCACCATCCAGCGCCAGCTTTTGGTGCTGGAAAACCAGGGCGGCACCAAGTTCTTCGCCGAGCCCGCCCTGTCGTTAAAGGATTTCATGCGCACCGATCGCGACGGCCGCGGCATGGTCAATATCCTGGTCGCGGACAAGCTGCTGCAGAGTCCCAGGCTCTATGCCACCTTCCTGCTTTGGATGCTGTCGGAGCTGTTCGAGGAGTTGCCGGAGGCGGGCGACCTGCCGAAGCCGAAGCTGGTGTTCTTCTTCGACGAGGCGCATCTGCTGTTCAACGACGCGCCGAAGGCGCTGATGGACAAGATCGAGCAGGTGGTGCGCCTGATCCGTTCCAAGGGCGTCGGCGTCTATTTCGTCACGCAAAATCCGATCGACGTGCCGGACCGGGTGCTCGGCCAGCTCGGCAACCGCGTGCAGCATGCGCTGCGTGCGTTTACGCCGCACGACCAGAAGTCGGTCCAGGCCGCGGCGCAGACGTTCCGTCCGAACCCGAAGCTGGATACCGCCAAGGTCATCATGGAGCTCGGCAAGGGCGAGGCGCTGGTCTCCTTCCTGGAAGGCAACGGCACGCCTGCGATGGTCGAGCGCGTGATGGTACGGCCGCCCTTGGCACGGATCGGGCCGATCACGCCGGAGGAGCGCAAGGCGATCATGGATGCGAGCCCGGTCAAGGGCAAATATGAGACCGCGATCGACGCCGAGTCCGCCTACGAGATCCTGCAGAAGCGCGTCGCCGGCACGGCGGCGACCGCCGATAGCTCCGCCGATGGCGGCATCTGGGGCCATGTCCGTGCGATCGTCGCGGCCATCTTCGGGACGAACGTGCACCGTGGCCGGCTTTCAACCGGGCAGTTGATCGCGCGCAACGTCACGCGCTCGGTCACCGACAAGGTCGTCGGTGGCATGGTCGCCGATGTCGGCAAGTCGATCGGCGGCCAACTCGGCGGCTCGATCGGCCGCTCGCTGGTGCGCGGCGCGCTCGGCGGGCTGCTGCGGCGATGAAGAACTCCGCCAGGTCAGCCGCCGCGTGACTTCCTCGACTTCCAGGGTACTGAGATGGCCGTCGCTTCGAGCCCCGCTCGAGGTGCTGTTCCTGTTCTGCTGCGTCGTGCTGACGGCCTTCGTGCTGGTGCCGGAGATGTGGGGCAGCGGCAAGACCAAGGACTACCCGCTCTGGTATTGGGCCGGCCAGCAGGTGCTGCACGGCAGCCATCTCTATCCAGTCGACAGCCGCTATTTCGAGTTCATCTATCCGCCGCTGTCGGCGGTCCTGCTGGCGATCCCGGCCTGGTTCGGCAAGATCCCGCTCTATCTCTGCCTTTGCCTGCTCAACGTGATCGCGTGGTGGGTGACCATTCTCTACGTCAACGCCATGACCGGATCGGGCCGCACGGCCGGCATGTGGCTGTTCGCGCTGCCGGGCTTTGCCACCGTCACCTTCGTCTTCGACATGTTCGATCTCGGCCAGCCCAACCTCGTGCTGCTGGCGCTGATGCTGTACGGTTTCTGGTCGATGCAGCACCGCAAACCCTGGATGGCGGGCGCCATGTTCGCGCTCGCGACCGCCATCAAGGTGTTTCCAGTCGCGGTGCTGCCTTATCTGGTCTGGCGCCGGCACTGGGCGGCGCTTGCGAGCATGGTAATCTTTCTCGGCGTTTTCCTGTTTGTGGTGCCGGCGCCGGTGCGCGGCTTCCAGAACAACATCGCCGAGCTGAAGACCTGGTATCGGGGCATGGTGGCCTCCAGCTCGGAGAAGGGCTTTGGCCAACGCGACGAGCAGAACTGGTCCTGGGTCAACCAGTCCATCATCGCGATGACGCACCGCCTGACGCGACCGATCAATTACAATCAGGACGATCCGACGCGGCCGGCGCGGACGATGAATGTGGTCGACGTCTCGTTCAAGGCAGCGAACTGGCTGATGGCCCTGATCTCGCTTGTGATCGGGCTCGGCTACGTCGCGGTCATGCCGCCGGCCTCGCGCCGCACGGAGCGCTCGGACGCCGAGGAGATCGGCATCCTGTTCTGCCTGATGACGGTGGCCTCGCCATTGGCGCGGCAATATTACTTCATGTGGCTGATCATGCCGATGACGGTGCTGATGCATCGCGGCGCCTATGACCCGCGTCCCAGGGTGCGGCTCGGCACCTGGCTGGCGCTCGGCGCCGCCGGTCTCCTGATGGCGCTGTCGTTTCCGGTATTTCCGAGGGACCTGCAGGCCTGGGGCAACAATTTCGTGGCGACCGTGATCGTTGCCGGCGCCTTGGCCTGGCACCTCCTGCATCCGCTCGCGTCCGATGCGGCTGGCTCGGGGCCGCCGTCGGAGCTAAAAGCGGACGAACAGCAACCCGCTTAGGGGCACGAGCACATGTCCAACGCCCAGACCCAAAAAGTCCTCGATCGCATCGATGCCGATTTCGACAACAGCCTCGAACGGTTGTTCGCGCTGCTGCGGATCAAGTCGATCTCGGCCGATCCTGCCCATGCCGCCGATTGCAAGGCGGCGGCCGAGCACCTGGCGCAAGACATCGCGACGATGGGCTTCAAGGCCGAGGTGCGGCCGACCGCGGGCCATCCGGCAATCGTGGCCAAAAGCAACGGCAAGTCGAATGGCAAGGGCGGGGCGCGGCCGCACATGCTGTTCTACGGCCACTATGATGTGCAGCCGGTCGATCCGCTCAATCTCTGGCACCGTCCGCCGTTCGAGCCTGCAGTGACCGACCACGTCGACGGCCGCAAGATCATCGTTGCGCGGGGCGCCGAGGACGACAAGGGCCAGCTCATGACCTTCGTCGAAGCCTGTCGCGCCTGGAAATCGGTCGCGGGATCGCTGCCGCTCGACGTCACCATCCTGATCGAAGGCGAGGAGGAGGTCGGCTCGAAAAATTTCGTGCCATTCCTCGAAGCCAACAAGGAAGAGCTGCGGGCCGACTACGCGGTCATCTGCGACACCGGCATGTGGGATCCGGACACCCCGATGATCACGACCTCGCTGCGCGGGCTCGTCTATGACGAGGTCAAGATCAAGGCTGCGAATCGCGATCTGCACTCGGGTGTATTCGGGGGCGGGGCGCGCAACCCGATCCGCGTGCTGACCTACATTCTCGGCGGCCTGTTCGACGACAACGGCCGCATCACCATTCCCGGCTTCTACGAGGGCGTGAAGGATTTGCCGCCGGATGTCCTGGCACAATGGAAGAAGCTCAACCCGGCGTCGGAGAAGGTCCTTAAAACCGTCGGGCTTTCGATCCCGGCCGGCGAGAAGGATCGCCTTCTGATCGAGCAGGTGTCCTCGCGCCCAACCTGTGACATCAACGGCATTGTCGGCGGCTATATCGGCGAGGGATCGAAGACTGTCATTCCAGCGGAAGCGTCGGCCAAGATTTCATTCCGCCTGGTCGAAGGCCAGGATCCCGCCAAGATCCGCAAAGCATTCCGCGACTATGTAACCGCGCGCATTCCTGGCGACTGCAAGGTCGAGTTCGGCGATCACTCCTTAGGGCCTGCGATCGCGCTGCCCTGGAACATGCAGGCGCTCGCCGCCGCCAAGACGGCGCTGACGCAGGAATGGGGCAAGGAGACGGTGCTGTTCGGCTCCGGCGCGTCAATTCCGGTGGTCGCCGATTTCAAGAAGACCCTCGGCCTCGACTCGCTTCTGGTCGGCTTCGGCCTCGACGACGACAACATCCATTCGCCGAACGAGAAATACGACCTCAAGAGCTTCCACAAGGGCATCCGCTCCTGGGCGCGCATTCTCGCCGAGCTCGCGGAATTGCCGCGGTAGGGGAGATTGATTGCGAGCGGCGGGGCAGCGGATCGGCCGGGTGATGGGTTTCGCTGCGCTCGCAATGGCCCGAAAATAAAAACGCCGTCCGGGATTGGGCGGCGTTTTGATTCGTTAGTGCAGAGGTCGTTCGCGGAAGAAGCTAACCGAAATCATGAAATTTTCAAGTGCGGTAGCTCGGGTCGATGCGGTCGAGCTTGCGCAGCAGCGGCGGCCAGACCAGGGTCGTGGAGCGCAGCTCCGCGCGATCGCGGTTGGAAAGCAGCTCCGCGTTCTTGTCGATGGCGATTGGCTCGACCGGATAGATCGCCGTGCCGAGCGCGCGGGTGCGGACCTGCATCGAGCAGGCGCGCTCCAGATGGTACATGCGCTCGAAGGCGGAAGCGATGGAGCGGCCGACCGTCAGGGT
>JAFAUV010000234.1 GCA_019243075.1 Bradyrhizobium sp. | reverse complement strand
AATTTCTCGTCCCTGATGTCGCCAGGCAAAGCAAGCCCCTTGCGCTCCTCGGCCCGGATCAGTTCGATCACCTGTTGCGCGTCGGGCTCCTCGGTCGGGAAATAGTTGATGGCGACATCGGCGCCCTCGCGCGCGAAGGCGATCGCGGCCGCCCGTCCCATGCCGGAGTCACCGCCGGTGATCAGCGCCTTGCGGCCGGCGAGCCGCCCCGAACCGCGATAGGAACGTTCGCCGTGATCGGGTGGCGGATCCATCCGGCTCGCCAAGCCGGGCCACGGCTGCGACTGCTTCTTGAACGGCGGCTTGGGGTATTTGTCGACAGGATTGGTCAATGCTTCGGCCGTGCGGGGCTCGTCACCATGCGCAGCGGCGGCCGGAGCCATCGAGGCGGCGGCCATTGTTGCGCCGGCGCCGACCACTTGGCGGCGCGAATACGGAGATTGGGTCTTGCTTGGCATGCTCGGTCTCCCTTCCGTTGAGCGGAAGTAACCGTTGACGGCTGCGAACGTTGCTAATCGCGCGCGGAACAAGCTGCCGCCGGTCGCGCCGCAACACCTGCTCACGGCAGGAATGCTCCGAGCGTTGCTGCGGCGCCGCCCCCGCCGGCCGGCGCGGCGTTCAGGAAAGGCAATAGAAAATTCCGCACGACAGCGCGATGGTCGCTGGCAGCGTCAGAACCCAGGCCGCCGCGATCATCCATAGCGTTGCCCGCTGGATGCCGGCACCCGAGCCGACCATGGTACCTGCGATGCCTCCCGTCACCACATGCGTCGTGCTGACCGGATAGCCGGTAAAGCCGGCAAAGCTGATGAGGCCGGCGGCGACTAGCTCGGCGGAAGCGCCCTGTGCCGGCACAAGATGCGACTTGCCGAGCCGCTCGCCGAGCGTCTTCACGATGCGCCGGTAGCCGACCATGGTGCCGATGCCAAGACACAGGGCGCTCAGGATGCGCACCCACCATGGCGCATATTGCACCGAGCGCATCAATTCATCGTGCAGCGATTTGGCGGATTTCCTGTCGGCTTCCGGAACGCTGCTGCTCTCCTTCACCTCGCGCAATGAAGCCAGCGTCTGGTTCAGGTCATTGCGAACCGCTGGCCGCTCGCCCGCCGGAATATCGCCAACCTGCGAAAGCGGCGCAAATCGCGAGAGGAGCGCGCGGGCAGCGGACAAGCCCTGCTGCTTTCGCGCGCCGCCGGCGCGCTCGATCAGCTCGCTCGCACTTTGCATCTGCCTGGTTGCCCGTTCGATCTGTTCGTGGGTCATCTCGAGGTTGAGCGCATAACTCGCCGGCATCAATCCGATGATGGTGAGCATGATCAGGCCGATGCTCTTCTGGCCGTCATTCGTGCCATGGGCGAACGAGACGCCGGTGCAGGTCAGGACCAGCAACAGCCGCATCCACCAGACGGGCGGCTTGTCGCCCTCCGGCGGCCGGAATAGCTGCCGTTGCCGGATGAACTGCCTGAACAGCAGGAAGACGCCGAGCGCGAGCACGAAGCCGAGAATCGGCGAAACCAACAGCGAACCCAGCACGCCCCAGACCTGGCCCCAATCGACGCCCGTCACACCACCGCCACCGCCGCCGACAAAACTGTTCTCGATGGCAATGCCGATGAGCGCGCCGATGAGCGCATGCGAGCTGGAGTTGGGAATGCCGAGCCACCACGTGCCGATGTTCCAGAGCAGCGCGGCCGCAAAGACGGCGACCAGCATGCCCGCGGCGAGGTTTCCGTCGGGCGGCGACAGGACCTCGGGAGGGATCAGTTCAACCAGCGCATAGGCGACCGCGATGCCGCCGACGATCACGCCGATGAAATTCATGATGCCGGACCAGATGACGGCCGCCACCGGGCGCAGCGAGTTCGTATAGATGACGGTCGCGACCGCATTTGCGGTATCGTGGAAGCCGTTCGAGAACTCGAAGAACAGGACGAGGATGAAACAGCCGACAAGGACGGCGATGGTTGCGGCCGATCCCGGCGCCAGAGAAGCGAGCATACCCGAATTCCTTGCAAGCCCGCTCGGGTAAGTTCGCCGCAGTTGGCGTCGTTCCGCTGTCACAAAACTTTCGTGAGCGGCGGCGTAGCGGTTCCTTGCAACGCATCGGCGCCTGTCGACGGATCGGGTTCATCTCGCGGGTTCTATCCGCGATGCAGATGCAGGTAATTCGGATTGAACATGGCGGTGCTGCTCAACGCCTGAAGGTCAAGGATGGTAAGGCTCCGGTCTCTCAATGTGATCAGGCCGGCGGAGCGCAGTTCCTGCAGCGTGCGATTGAGGTGCACCGTCGAGAGGCCGGCGGCATCGGCCAGATCCATCTGGGTGACGGGAAACGCAAACGAATTTCCGTTGACCAGGCCGACCACCCTCAGCCGCTCGAACAATTCGCAGATGATATGCGCGACCCGCTCGAGCGCGTCGCGGCGCCCAAGGTTGATTGCCCATTCACACCGGATCGCCCGCTCCGCGAGCGTTTCACAATGGACGGCTTCCGCGACCGATATGTCGGCCGACATCAATCGTTCGAAGGCGCCACGGTCGAGTTCGGCATAGCTCACCGGCGTCAGCGTCGCGATGGAATAATCCATGGCAGACAGCAGATAGATGTAAGCGTCGCAGGTGTCTCCCGGGAGAATGAAGCTGACAATCTGCCGCCTGCCATCCTCCAGCGTCTTGTAGCGGTAGGCCCAGCCCGACAGAAACACGCGAACGTTCTCGCACCTGTCGCCTTCGCAGACCAGATCCTCGCCCGCCGCGGCCTTCACGATCCTCTCCCGCACCGCGTCCTTGATCGCCGCGGCGCCGGCCTCCGACAGCCGCCGCAAGGCGCCGAGCCGCCGGATGACCGGCTGCTCCGAACCGCTATCGTCCTTCGACAGCATCACACACCGACCGCGGGGGTATGGACGACGCGGCGGCTGAGCGGGATCGTGATCGTGCAGTGGAGACCCGACCCGTTGTAAGCCAGCACCGTCTTGCCTTTGAGCTCAAAGGCCAGCGTCCGTTCGAGCAATTCGCTGCCGAATCCCTTGCGCTGAGGAGGTTCGACGCCAGGCCCTCCTCTCTCGCGCCAGTCGAAGATCAAATCGGTCGGATCGGCGGCATCGTTGAGGCGCCAGGACACCTCGACCCGGCCAGCCGGCTGGCTCAACGCACCGTATTTGATGGCATTGGTCGCGAGCTCATGGATGGCGAGCGCAAAGGTTTCGGCCGCCTTCGGCTGGAGGCGAACCGCAGGACCGGAGACGCGAAGCTGCTCGCCTTCGCGGGCGTTGCATCCAAGCATTTCCTCGACCACGAGATATTCGAGATCGACGCCGCCCTCGGGATCGCGCGTGACCATTGCCTGCGTTCGCGCGAACGCGTTCAGGCGGCCGTCCAGGTGAAAGGCATATTCCTCGACGCTGCCAGCAGTTTCGGACGAGCGCCGCGCAATCGAGCGCACCACGCCAAGGGTGTTGCGAACGCGATGTTGCAGCTCGGCGAGAAGCAGGCGCTGACGTTCCTCCGCCCTGGTGATGGCCGTCACATCGACGAAGGTGATCACCACCCCGGCGATAAAATTGTCGATGCTGCGGTAAGGCAGGATGCGGACGATGTAGCGCGTCCCGCTGTCGGGCGCCGTCAGCTCCCGCTCGGCGCTCGCCAGCGTCCGCAGCACCTTGCGGATATCGTCGTAGAGGTCCTCGATCGGAATGCGGGCCTTGATATGCGCGATCGGACGGCTGATATCGGTTTCGACCAGGTGCAGCACCTGCGTGATCGCCGGCGTGAAATTCATCACCCGCAGGTCGTTGTCGAGGAAGACGGTGGCGATCTGGGTCGCTTCCAGAAAATTCTTGAGGTCGCTGCTGGCGCGGGTCAGCTCCTGCACCCGGTGCGCCAGCTCGCCATTGACGGTGGTCAGCTCCTCGTTGACCGATTGCAGCTCTTCGCGCGAGGTTTCCAGCTCTTCATTGGCCGATTGCAGTTCCTCGTTCAGCGACTGATATTCCTCATTGGAGGACTTCAGCTCCTCGTTGGTGCTTTCCAGCTCCTCGATGGTCGCCTGCAATCGTTCGCGCGTGGCGCGCAATTCGCCTTCTAGGCGCTCGACATGCTCGGTGCGGACCAGCGGATTGGGGTTGTTGTCCCTGGCCTCCACCGCACGGACCGGCCCGTCCTTGAACAGCACCACGAAATTGCGGTGGCCCGCCGGTCCTTCGAGTACGGGCTCGACGGTGATATCGACGAGGATGCGATGGCCGTTGAGGCCGAGCTGGACCTGCTCGGCATGGGCCGCTTCATTGGTTTCGAGCGCCCTGCTCAGCGCGGTGCGCAGCTCCAGGCGCAGATCGCGATGCACGAGACCGAGCAGGTCGAGGCTCGCGGTGCCCGCGGTGGGCTCGATGTAGCGGCCGGTGCGGCCGGAGAAATGCAGAATCTGGAAATTCTCGTCCGTGATCACATAGGCCGGCGCATGGCGTTCGGCGATGCGCTGGGCGCGGCGCTCCAGGCCGACATCCGGCCCGAAAGCGCGCAGCGGCGGCACTTCGACCGCGGCGCGTCCTGCCGCGGTCGTGATCGGAAATTCCGGCGGCAGCCGCGTGCCGGTCTCGAGCTTCCTGAAAATCCGCGCCCGGCGATCAACCGGCGCAAACAGTTTCGGATGCCGCGTCACGTTCTCCGAATTGCCCAGGAACAGGAAGCGTTCGGGCAGCAGCGCGAAATGAAACAGCGGAATCACGCGATTTTGCAGCTCCGCATTCAGGTAGATCAGGAGGTTGCGGCAGGAAACGAGGTCCAGCTTGGAGAAAGGCGCATCCTTGATGACGTTGTGCTGGGAGAAGATGCACATCTCACGCAGCTCCTTGACGACACAATAGGTATCGCCTTCCCGCACGAACCAGCGCGCCAACCGCTCCGGCGACATGTCGTCTTCGATATTGGTCCGATAGCGTCCCACCCGTGCGGCGGCGAGAGCGCGGCCGTCGATGTCGGTGGCGAAGATTTGCACCTGCGGTGCGGCTTCGAGCCTGGCCATGTGCTCGCGCAACAGGATGCCGATCGAATAGGCTTCTTCCCCGGTCGCGCAGCCGAGCACCCAGATGCGCACCTGCTGGCCCGCGCCCTTGTCCTCGAACATCTTCGGAATCACTTGCGTCTCGAGCACCTCGAATTCGCGCTTGTCGCGAAAGAATTCCGTCACACCGATCAGGAGATCGTTGAAGAGATGGTGCACCTCGTCCTTGTCGGTGCGCAGGAAATCGACATAGGCAGCGATCTCCTCGATCTGCACCACCTGCATGCGCCGCTGCACGCGCCGCAGGAAGGTGTTCTGCTTGTAGCCGTGGAAATCGTTGCCGGTCTTGCTGCGCAGAATGTCGGCGATGCGCGCCAGCGAGGTGGCGGCCGCGGCCAGCACCTCGTCAAACCCCTGCTTTTCCTCCAGCCGGCGCAAATGCCGGGCATAAACCTGGATGTGCTCGGGTATTTCCTCCGGCGCCAGCACAAAGTCCGCGATCGCGGCCGGCGTGCTGCTGTCGGCCAGGTGATCGGAATTCTCGTTGAGGCTCTTCTCGGCGAGCGCCAGTCCGCCATGATCCTTCAGCGTGGCCACCCCGAGCGTGCCATCGCCGCCGGTGCCGGCCAGCACCACTCCGATGGATTCTTCCGCCCGTTCTTCCGCCAATGAGACGAGGAAACTGTCGATCGTTGCCCGTTCTCCCGGCGCCTGCTGCGCGGGCCTCACCGCGAACCTGTGGTTTTGAATGGTCGTGATCGCGTCGGCCGCGCACAGATAGATCGTGCCGCCCTCGATCACAGTGCCCTCGCGCGGCGCGTCGAGCCGGGTGCCGTTCAGGCGTTTGAGGATGCCGCGCAGCCAGGCTTCGTCAAGGGCTTCCCGATGCTGCAGGACCAGGACGATCGCCTGCTCGGCATCGAGCGAGAATTTCGAAAAAAAACGCTCGATGCTGCTCATCATGCTGGCGGAGGCGCCAACTCCCACCACCAGCGGCGCCTTCGCTTGACGATTATTGTCTCCTTCAGGAGACTGGCTGGCTTCATCCATGCCTAACGGCCTTCTGCGCCCATTTGCGCCTTCTGTCCCCTCTTTGTGAATAGCAGATTGCGAGCATATTCAACAGATTGTCGGTGGAAACAGCGTGCGGCGGCGCGAAACGGCGCCTGCGCCAAGCATTGTAGCCCCGGCGCGGACGGACCATAGTGGGCGCCATGGTGTGCACTCCCGCCAGCGAACTGTCCGACGATCTTGCGGCCCTGTTCAACCGGGCCGAACTTGCGAGCGCCGATGCCCGCCGCCTGCTGGAGGAGAACGATCGTTGGCGTCGCAGCATCTTGCAGCAACTGGACCACATGTTCGAATTGGGCACCGAGTTCGGAAGGGCGCGGCCGATTACCTCTTCTCAGGATTGCCGTTGCAGGTAGGCTACCCGCTCCTCGATCAGAGCCCGGTGCCGTTCCCATTCGATCAGCGTTTGTCGCAGGAGCTGAACGAGCCGCTCGGCTTGCGCGGTATCGTGTCCGGCGGCTCGCAATTCCGTAGCCAGGTCCTGCTGGCTCCGTAGCCGTTTCCAACCCTCCTCGATGTCGCTTTCGGCCTTGAGGAGAGCCGCTTTTTCGGCTCTGAGCTCCCCGACCCGATCGGCAGGCAAAGCTGCCACCATGCTGCCACCTAGCTTTCCGGTTTCGGAGCTTTGGGCTCGAGCGATTGTAGCACGACGCGACGGATCATATCGGCATATTCGCGATATTCGGCGGCGCGGGCGTCATACATCTGCGCAACCGCCGCCCGCCCGCTGTGCCGGCCATCCTGCGCCATGCGATGCACCAGTTCAGCCCGCTCCTCGATGATGCGCAGAGCCACACGCAGGGCCTCGTCAACCCGGCCCTCCTGTTCCTTGGCGAGCGCATCAGCCGTATAGGCATGGCCGACCTGGCAGCGAAAGCGCAGGGGATGCGCCATCTTCAGTTCGGAAAGCACCCCGCCGCAGCTCGGACAGGTGAGCGGCGCGGGGTCGGCGATCCGTGCGAGGCTCTCGCTGCCGATGCGTTCGCCCGCGGCAATCTCGACCTCCAGACGGATTTCCGGCGGCACCGGTAGCCTGGTTCCGGGCTCCTCCCGCGCAAGGTCCGACAACACATCGCCGATCCTGGCACCGGGTACGCAGAGATCGACCGTGGTGGCCTCCAGCGCGCGCAGCGGCATCTCGTCCGCGATCGCATCGGAGGGATCCTGCACCAGCGCCAACCCGCCGCATTGTTTAATCGCGGTGAGACCGGCGGCGCCA
>JAFAUV010000111.1 GCA_019243075.1 Bradyrhizobium sp. | reverse complement strand
GGCAATCTGCGCTTCCAGCGAAGCGCAGCTCCACAACTCCAGATCGTAGGTCTTGACGAAATCGGCGATCACGAAAGGAATGCCGCCGCTCTCCACATATTTGCCGACCGGCCGGCCGAAGCGATCCGTCAGCGGACCGTTGTGCTTGACGATGCCTTCGAGCGATTCCCAGGTGAGATTGAGCCCGTCGAACTCGGGATAGCGATGTTCCAGCGATGTGACCACCTGCAGCGATTGCCCGTTGTGATCGAAGCCGCCATGCGCCTTCATGCAGCCGTCGAGCGCGCGCTCGCCGGCATGACCGAACGGGGGATGGCCGAGATCGTGCGCCAGCGCCAGCGTCTCCGTCAGGTCCTCGTCGAGCCCGAGCTGGCGCGCCAGAGCACGCGCGATCTGGGCGACCTCCAGCGAATGCGTGAGGCGGGTGCGGTAATGGTCGCCCTCGTGAAACACGAACACCTGGGTCTTGTGCTTCAGGCGGCGGAAGGCGGTGGAATGGATCACGCGGTCGCAATCCCTCCGAAACGGGCTGCGGGTCCTGCTCGGCGGCTCGCAGAACAGCCGGCCCCGGCTGTGGTCGGGGTCGCAGGCATAGAGCGCGCGAGGGGCAGCCATTCCGACCGACACGGCAGTTTGATCCCTTCAAGTTGATTCCGGCCTCCGGGACACTTAACTATGTCGGTGTCGCCGTACCAAATGAAATGGCAATGATGCGGCAAACGGAGAGACTGCGCGATGACCACTGCCGTCACCATCAGCGAGCGGGCCGCCCGCCGCATCGGCGAAATTCTCAGCGGAGAAGGCGATGGCGCCATGCTGCGCATCTCGGTCGAGGGCGGCGGCTGCTCCGGATTCCAGTACAAGTTCGACGTCGAACGCGCCAAGGCGGAGGATGACCTCGTGATCGAGCGCGATTCGGCGGTGGTCGTGGTCGATCCGGCGTCGGTGCCGTTCCTCGCGGGATCGGAGGTCGACTTTGTCGACGACCTGATCGGCGCCTCCTTCCGTGTGCACAACCCGAATGCCACGGCGTCGTGCGGTTGCGGCACCAGCTTTTCGATCTAAGCTCCTGCCCGATGCGCATCGCCACCTGGAACGTCAATTCGATCCGGCAGCGGCTTGAGCTGTTGCTTGCCTGGCTGAAGGAAACTTCGCCCGATGTGGTCTGCCTGCAGGAAATCAAATGCACGGACGACGCCTTCCCGCGGCTCGAGATCGAGGAACTCGGCTACAATATCGTGACCCACGGCCAGAAGACTTTCAACGGCGTCGCATTGCTGTCGAAGCTACCATTCGACGAGACGAAATCGGGCCTCGCCGGTGATGACGAGGACTCCCATGCCCGCTTCCTCGAAGGCGTGGTGCCAATCAAGGCTGGCGTGCTGCGCATCGCCTGCCTCTATCTGCCCAATGGCAACCCCGTGAACAGCGACAAATACTCCTATAAGCTCAAATGGATGTCGCGGCTGCTTGAGTATTCGAAGGAGCGACTTAAAGCGGAAGAGCCGCTGATTCTCGCAGGCGACTTTAACGTCATTCCGGCGGCGGAAGACGTCCATAACCCACCGGCCTGGGTCAACGACGCCCTGTTCCGCCCCATGACACGCGAAAGCTTTCAGGCGTTGCTGGGTCTTGGGCTAACGGATGCGCTCCGCGCCGTCACCGACGCACCCGGCCAATACACCTTCTGGGATTACCAGGCCGGCGCCTGGCAGAAGAACTGGGGCCTGCGGATTGATCACCTGTTGATGTCGCCGCAGGCCAGCGACCGGCTGATCGATGTCGGCGTCGACTCCTATGTGCGCGCCTGGGAGAAGCCGTCGGACCACGTGCCGGTATGGGCGGATCTCGATCTTGAGGCGGCATAGGTCGCAGGCCCTCGCGACTGTCGTTCACCTGCTCTGGTCCAATAGCTCCAATGTTCCTATGATGTTCCAGACAAGGCAACGTAAGCCCATCCCGATGTCCGCCAAGGTGCGATGCGATTCCCACGCCGAAACGGAAGCGACCTGTGTCTGCCGCCACATCGTCTTGTGCGGCGGTTGCTATGGCCGCGCCAAGGCGATCTGGCTCAGAGCCAGGGCGTCGTGAGAATTCGCGACGCGACACCGGCGGACGCCGTGGCGGCCTGTGAAGTGCTGCGCGCGTCAATTTCCGAACTCTGCGTTGCCGATCACCATAACGATCCGGCGATCCTGGGGCGCTGGCTCGCCAATAAGACGCCCGACATCGTGGCGTCCTGGATTGCCGATCCCGCCGCATCGCTGATGCTGGCGGTGGAGGACGATGCGATCCTGGCGGTCGGATCGGTCAAGAACTCCGGCGAGATCACGCTGAACTATGTCGCGCCGACCGCGCGATTCCGCGGCGCCAGCTCCGCCCTGCTCCGGGCGCTCGAGGTGCGCGCGTTGGAGCACGGCAATCAGATTTGCAGCCTGGTTTCGACCGCAACCGCGCATCGCTTCTATCTTGCGCGGGGCTATGCGGATGCTGGCGCGCCAGAGGGAAGATTTGGCACTAGATCGTCATATCCGATGTCGAAAAAAATCTAATTCGGCGACGGGTCATCCCGTCAGTCGTGGCGGCCCTGCAGCCAGTATTTCAGCATCTGCGCCGCCATCGCACGGTCATCTTCGCTGGCCCGCGAGAGCGCCTGGTTGTAGCTGTCCTTGATCCAGGCTTCGTCCGGATTGTTGGCGCCGTCGCTGGCGAGCGCCATCCACATCAAGCCGCGCGCCCGCTGCGGCGGCAGGCGGTCGCCGCTGAACAGCATCTGGCCAAGCATGGCCTGCGCCTGGCGCTGCCCCTTGGAGGCAGCAAGGCCAAGCCAGCGGGTGCCGTAGGTCAGATCATTGGCCGACGCGTTGGCGGTCTTCAGGTAGAGCCGCGCCAGATCGAACTGCGCATCGGCGCTGCCGAAATAGGACGCAGCATAGTACAGCATCTCGCGCGCGCGGTCCGGATCCGACTTCACGCTCGAATTGGGAATACCGTTCAGATAATAGCGGGCCAGCGCCACGAAAGCGTTGGCCACCAGCGCCGCCTGCGGCGACGACGGGCTGTCCTGGGCGTGATCCTTGGCGATCCGGCTGAAATAGTCGAAGGCGCGCAGGTCGTTGCGGACGACACCGTCGCCGGCGGCGTACATGCGGCCGAGCTTCCACTGCGCCACCGCATAGCCGTCGATATCGGCCGCGTATTCCAGCGCCTTGAACGAATCCTGTGCGGAGGCCGCGGGGGGCTTTGTCAAGGCGGCGGGCGGTCCCGACACCACCGGGATTGCGGTATCGCGCTGATTGACCGGCGCACCATCGAATGCGAACGCCGGCGCGGCGACCAGCGCCGTCCCCAGCATCAACGCAGCGATGATATGCTCAGATGTCCGCATAGCACTGTTTCTCGTGCGCACCACCCGGGTGGGTTACCGCTCCGGCCACCGCCGGCCCAACCTGCTGGGCATATTTCCAGAGAGCCCCCGACGTGTGATTCGTCTCGCGGGGACGCCACTTGGTTTTGCGTTCCGCAAGCTCTTTTTCACTCAACTTTACGTCAAGTAACCCCGCCACGGCGTCGATCTCGATGACATCGCCGTCCTGCAACAGGGCGATCGGGCCGCCGACCGCCGCTTCCGGCCCGACATGGCCGATGCAGAAGCCGCGGGTCGCTCCGGAAAACCGGCCGTCAGTGATGAGCGCGATCTTGCCGGAGGTGCCCTGCCCGGTCAGCGCCGCCGTGGTCGAGAGCATCTCCCGCATCCCGGGACCGCCTTTCGGCCCCTCGTAGCGGATGACAATGACCTCGCCTTCTCTGTAGGTGCGCTTCTGGACCGCCTCGAAGGCGTCCTCCTCACAGTCGAAGCAGCGGGCAGGACCGGTAAACCTCAGGTTCGACATGCCCGCGACTTTCACGATCGCCCCTTCTGGTGCGAGATTACCCTTCAGGCCGACGACGCCGCCGGTAACGGTGATCGGCTTGTCGGCTTGACGCACCACATCCTGATGCGGGTTCCATTTCACGCCTTTGAGGTTTTCTGCGATCGTGCGGCCGGTGACTGTCAGGCAGTCGCCGTGCAAATAGCCATGATCAAGCAGCGTCTTCATCAGCAATGGAATGCCGCCAGCTTCAAACATGTCTTTGGCGACATAACGGCCACCGGGCTTCAAATCCGCGATATATGGTGTCTTTTTGAAGATTTCCGCCACATCGAATAGATCGAATTTGATTCCAGCTTCATTCGCAATTGCCGGAAGATGCAGGCCGGCATTGGTCGAGCCACCGGATGCAGCGACCACGGCGGCGGCGTTCTCCAACGCCTTGCGCGTGACGATGTTGCGCGGGCGGATATTGGCGCGGACCAGGTCCATCACCCGCTCGCCCGCGGTCATGCAGAAGGAATCGCGGATCTCGTAGGGCGCCGGCGCGCCGGCGGAGTACGGCAACGCGAGGCCGATGGCTTCCGAGACGGTGGCCATGGTGTTGGCGGTGAACTGGGCGCCGCAAGCGCCCGCCGAGGGGCATGCCACCCGCTCGATCTCGTCGAGATCGGCGTCCGACATCTCGCCCACCGAGTGCTTGCCGACGGCCTCGAACATGTCCTGCACCGTGACCTGCTGGCCGCGGAAATTGCCGGGCAGGATCGAACCGCCATAGATGAAGATCGACGGGACATTGAGGCGGACCATCGCCATCATCATGCCCGGCAGCGACTTGTCACAGCCGGCAAGCCCGACCAGGGCGTCATAGGCGTGACCGCGGACGGTAAGCTCCACGGAGTCGGCGATGCATTCGCGCGACGGCAGCGAGGAGCGCATGCCGTCATGGCCCATGGCCATGCCATCGGTGACGGTGATGGTGCAGAACTCGCGCGGCGTGCCGCCGCCGGCCGCTACGCCCTTCTTGACCGCCTGGGCCTGGCGCATCAGCGCGATGTTGCAGGGTGCGGCTTCGTTCCAGCAGGAGGCAACGCCCACCAGGGGCTGGTGGATCTGCTCAGTCGTGAGCCCCATGGCATAAAGATAGGAGCGATGCGGCGCGCGAGCGGGGCCTTCCGTCACATGACGGCTCGGAAGCCTGCTCTTGATGTTCGTCTTGGCGTCCATCGTGACCTACTCCCGGATCGACTCGTTAAGGCGGAGCCGGGTTTCCAACCCTTGCGAAATATCATTTCATGGAGGGGTGTGGCTAAAAAGCGGCGCAAGCAAGAACGGCCCGTGGCAGCGGCTGGATGTTCTTAAAGTGTTGCGATAGCGCAACAAGCGTGGCTCGGCGGCAACCCTTTCTGAGGGATTATTATACCGATGCCGCGCCTTTTTCCGTCCTCTCCCCGCCCGCGACAGATCAGCTACCGGTTCTGTTGTATGGTGGAGATGACACCATTCGACCTGCGCGACACATGAGGCTTACGACGCAAGAGACGACCGCCGCCTCGTCATCGGCGGCCACCCGCTTCGGCTCGGCGCTCGAGGTGCTTTGCATTTTTGCGCGCCTCGGCGTCTGCTGTTTCGGCGGCCCGATTGCTCATATCGGCTATTTCCGCGACGAGTTCGTGGTGCGCCGGAAATGGATCGACGAGCCCGCCTATGCCGACCTCGTCGGCCTCTGCCAATTCCTGCCGGGGCCGGCCAGCAGCCAAGTCGGTTTCTCGATCGGCTTGATGCGCGCGGGCTATCTCGGCGGGCTTGCCGCATGGACCGGCTTTACGCTGCCGTCCGCGATCCTGCTCGTGCTCTTCGCTTATGGAGCGGCGACGCTCCAGGGCGCGGTCGGCCAGGCCTTGCTGCACGGGCTCAAGCTCACCGCGGTCGCCATACTGGCGCAGGCGGTCTGGGGCATGGCGCGCTCGCTCTGCCCGGATCGTCAGCGCGCGTCGATTGCGGTCGTCGCCGCGCTGGTCGTGCTGTTCAGCACATGCTCGATCGCGCAGATGGCGGCCATCGCGCTCGGTGGTGTTGCCGGTCTTTGGCTCTGCCGCGGTGATATGGCGATGCCATCGGGGCGCATCAGCATGCCGGTATCGCGAGGCGCCGGTCTAGTCGCCCTGGCGGCCTTCGTCGTGCTGCTGGCGGGTCTGCCGGTGCTGCGAGGTCTGACCGGCTCGTCGGCAGTCGCGCTGTTGGAGGCGTTCTATCGATCCGGCGCGCTGGTCTTTGGCGGGGGCCACGTCGTGCTGCCTCTGCTCCGCGAAGCCTTTGTGGCACCAGGCTGGCTCAGCGACGACGCCTTCCTCGCGGGGTATGGCGCGGCGCAGGCCGTGCCGGGACCGCTATTCACGTTCGCAGCCTATCTTGGAACCGTGGTCACGCCCGAACCTCACGGTGTCGCCGGCGCAGTGCTGGGCCTGTTCGGCATCTTTTTGCCGGGAATCCTGATCCTGCTCGGCGGGCTACCGTTCTGGGATTCATTCCGCCGCCGTCCCGGCGCCCAGGCCGTGATGCGGGGCGTCAATGCCGCGGTCGTCGGTCTGTTGGGGGCTGCGGTCTACAATCCGGTCTGGACCACCAGCGTCCGCGGCCCACGCGATTTCGCCATCGTGCTCGTCGGCTTCGTGCTGCTGACCGCCTGGCGCGCACCGCCCCTCGTGGTCATCGCCTTCAGCGCAGTGGCGGGGATCGCGTCGACCCTGTTGCCGTGAGGCCACATGCGCGGTCAGGATTGATGAGGCGCCTGGACATCGCATCGAGAACAGACGCCGGGCATGGCCGGATTCCACATAACAAGACCCGTCGGCAGCAACTGCCGACGGGTCATATCCAATTCGTTCGCGGTACGCGCAACAAGCTCCGCGTGACCAGTGGATTACTCCCAAATCGTTGAGATCAAGTTATCGGCGCCCACAACGCGTGGGGTCGCGACAAGGCAGGCGAGACCGCTCAATCCACCGCGACATGTGCGGCCTTGATGATCGGCCACCATTTGGCGATCTCGGCCTTCTGCCACTCCCCCAGGGCCTCGGGCGCGGATTGGTCGGGGGGCGGCATCTGCAAGCCGAGCGTCTCCAGGTTCTTTCGCGTCCGCCGATCGCTCAATGCGTCCAGGGCAGCGGCGTTGATCCTGGCGACGATCTCCTTCGGCGTGCCCTTTGGCGCCCACAGTCCCGACCACAACGTCATGTGGAAATCTTGCAGGCCCGCTTCGTCCGTGGTGGGAATTTCGGGCGCTTCCACGGCACGCTTGGCATCAGTCACGGCATAGCCGCGAATGGTGCCCGCACGCACCTGATTGATCGAGTTCGAGAGCTGATCGATGATGATGTCGATCTGGCCGGCAACCAGATCGTTCATCGCGGGCCCGGTGCCGCGATACGGCACAAATTGCAGCTTCGCGCCGCTAGCAGCCTCAAAGGCAAGGCCGGCAATGTGGGTGCCCGAGCCGGCACCGGCGGTGCCGGCGGTCGCCGGTTGCGCCCGCGACTTCAGCCAGGCGATCAACTCCCGCAGCGATGTCGCCGGCACCGCGTTCTTGCTGACGATGATCATCGGGTTGCTCGGCAAGAGCACGATCGGCTCGAGATCGGTGACGAGGTCGTAGTTGAGCTTGTAGATCGCGCCGTTGGCAACGTGCGTGCCGAGATGGCCGAAGCCGATGGTGTAGCCATCGGAGGCCGAATGCACCACGCGAGCGACACCGATGGAGCCGCCGGCACCGGTGACGTTCTCGACCAGGATGGGCTGGCCGAGCGAAAGCTTCATCCGCTCGCCAAGGATGCGCATCATGGCATCCGAAGGGCCGCCCGCGGCGAACGGGACCACCACGGTGATGGGACGCGAGGGATAGGTTTCGGCGACAGCGGCCGCAGCTAACGAGAAAGCTGCGAGCCATGCGGCCGCAAATAATTTAAGCACCGTAACGTCCTCCAACGCGCAATCTCAAACCTCATGATGAGGAGCGCGGCACGCCGCGCGTCTCAAACCATGAAGGCCCCGGGAGTTCGCGGCCATCCTCGAGACGGCGCTTCGCGCCTCCATCAGGATGAGGGTGTCCCCCCGCGGCCGGCCTAGCGACGCTCAGAGACTGGCGTAGTCGATCGGCTTGAATCGATCGAGCGTGCGCGTCACTGCTGGCAGCGGGTATTTGAGGCCCGTGGCGCAATTGAAAAGCACCACGCGGTCGCTCCTCGCAACCCGACCATCGTCGAGGCTCTGCTTGTAGGCTGCATAGGTTGCCGCGCCCTCGGGGCAGAGCAACAGCCCCTCCTCGCGCGCGACCTCGTTCAGCGCGGAAGAAATTTTCTCGTCGGTGACCGCAATGGCAAAACCTTTGCTCTCACGCACCGCGCGCAGGATAAGAAAATCTCCGAGCGCCTGCGGCACGCGGATGCCGGCGGCGATGGTGTGCGCATCCTCCCAGCGCGGCGCATGCTCGGTGCCTGCTTCAAAAGCGCGCACCATCGGCGCGCAGCCGGCCGCCTGCACCGCGACCATGCGCGGACGCTTTGAGCCGATGAAGTCGATTGCCTCCAGCTCGGCGAAGGCCTTCCACATGCCGATCAGCCCGGTGCCGCCGCCGGTCGGGTAGAAGATCACGTCGGGCACCTCCCAGCCGAGCTGCTCGGCGAGCTCGAGGCCCATCGTCTTCTTGCCCTCGATGCGGTATGGCTCCTTCAGCGTCGAGGTGTCGAACCAGCCGGCCTTGGCCTTGCCCTCGCCGACGATCTTGCCGCAATCATCGATCAGGCCGTTGACGCGATAGACGGTCGCGCCCTGCAGCTCGATCTCGCTGACATTCACCTCCGGCGTATCGGCGGGACAGAAGATCGTAGTCCTGATGCCGCAGGCCGTCGCATAGGCGGCGAGCGCAGCACCTGCATTGCCGTTGGTCGGCATCGCCATGTGCTTGATGCCGAGCGCCTTGCCCATGGACACGGCCATCACAAGGCCGCGCGCCTTGAACGAGCCGGTCGGCAGCCGGCCCTCGTCCTTGACCATGATCTCGCCGGCGCCGAGCCTCTTTGCCAGCTTCGGCAGGCGGATCAGCGGCGTCATGACCTCGCCGAGGCTGACGATGTCCTGGCATTTGCGCACCGGCAGCAGCTCGCGATAGCGCCACATGTCGGCGGGGCGCCCCGCCAGCGCATCCTTGGACAGCGCCTTGCTCACACCCGCGAGGTCATAGCGCACTAAGAGCGGCTTGCCGGCTTTTGAGAGATTGTGGACCTGGTCGGCCGGATAGTGATCGCCTGCCATCGAACATTCGAGATGAGTGACGAAGGTCGGACGTTCGATGGTGAGGTTGTCGTTGTCGTGCACGGCAGGTTTCTTCCCCTGTTGACTCGTCATTGCCGGCCTTGACCCGGAATCCATGCTCGCAGAGTTCTTTTCGATGGACGCGCAGGTCAAGCTCGCGCATGACGAGATGACATTGTGGCAATCGCCAATCAAATATTGAGCACGCGCCCGTAGGCGTCGAGCACGGCTTCCTTCATCATTTCGGACAGCGTCGGATGCGGGAACACCGTGTGCATCAGCTCTTCCTCCGTCGTCTCGAGATTCATCGCGACGACATAGCCCTGGATCAGCTCGGTGACCTCGGCGCCGATCATGTGCGCGCCGAGGAGCTGACCGGTCTTCTTGTCGAAGATTACTTTCACGAGGCCCTGATCCTCGCCAAGCGCGATCGCCTTGCCATTGCCGACAAAGGGGAAGCGGCCGACGCGGATTTCTCGGCCGTTCTCCTTTGCGCGCGCTTCGGTCAGGCCGACGGAGGCGACCTGAGGATTGCAATAGGTGCAGCCGGGAATGAGGTTCTTGTCCATCGGGTGCGGATGCAGGCCCTTGATCGCCTCCACACAAACCACGCCCTCATGCTCGGCCTTGTGCGCCAGCATCGGGGGGCCGGCGACGTCGCCGATCGCGTAGATGCCGGGCACGTTGGTCCTGCACATGCCGTCGACGACGATGCTACCCCGGTCGGCCTTCACGCCGAGCTTTTCGAGGCCGAGATTCTCTATATTGCCGACCACGCCGACCGCCGAGATCACCCGCTCGAATTCGGTGGTCACGGGCTTGCCCTTGCCGTCATCGATGGTCGCGACGACGCTGTCGGCTTTCTTCTCGAGCTTCGCCACCTTGGTCGAGGTCAGGATCTTGATGCCCTGCTTCTCGAAACGCTTGCGGGCGAGCCCTGCGATCTCGGCGTCCTCGACGGGCAGGATCTGCGGCAGCACCTCGACCACGGTCACCTCGCAGCCCATGGTATGGAAGAAGGAGGCGAACTCGATGCCGATCGCACCGGAGCCGACCACGAGCAGCGATTTCGGCATCCGCTCCGGCACCATCGCCTCGAAGTAGGTCCAGACCAGCTTCTTGTCGGGCTCCAGCCCCGGCAGCACGCGCGGCCGCGCGCCGGTCGCGATGATGATGTGCTTGGCCTGATAGGCGCCCTCGCCGAGCGCGCCCTTCGGTGCCTCGACGGCCGACTTCTTCACCGTGATCTTGCCGGGCGAATCGATCGACGCCTCGCCCCAGATGATCTGTACCTTGTTCTTCTTCATCAGAAAGCCGACGCCGTCGTTGAGGCGTTTCGATACCCCGCGCGAGCGCTGCACCACCGCCTTGGCGTCGTAGCCGACCTTCTCGGCCGAGAGTCCGTAATCCGTGGCGTGCTGCATGTAGTGGTAGATTTCGGCCGAGCGCAGCAGCGCCTTGGTCGGGATGCAGCCCCAGTTCAGGCAAATGCCGCCGAGATAGGCCTTTTCAACGATCGCGGTCTTGAGGCCGAGCTGCGCCGCGCGGATCGCGGTGACATAGCCGCCTGGACCCGAGCCGATGATAATGACGTCGAAGGAGGTGTCGGCCATGGTTATTCGTTCGTTCTCAACCGGACTGACTAGCTGTTGTTCGTCATTGCGAAGAGCGTCGGGGACGATGCAATCCAGCCTGCCGGTGGTGAGATGGATTGCTTCGCTGCGCTCGCAATGACGGAGGAGAGCCTCACACCATCATCATCACGGGATTTTCGATCAGCTTCTTGAATTCGCCGACCAGTTCGGCGCCGAGCGCGCCGTCGATGGCGCGGTGATCGCAGGACAAGGTCAAGCTCATGAGGTGCGCGATCTCGATCTTGCCGCCGCGCACCACCGGGCGCTCCTCGCTGGTGCCGACCGCGAGGATGGTAGCATGCGGCGGGTTGATGACGGCGGTGAAGTGGTTGATGCCGTACATGCCGAGGTTGGAGACCGCGGTCGTGCCGCCCTGATATTCCTCCGGCTTGAGTTTTCGTGCGCGCGCGCGGGCGGCAAAATCCTTCATTTCGTTGGAGATCGTCGACAGTGTCTTGGTCTCGGCCTTGCGGATGATCGGCGTGATCAGGCCGCCCGGCATCGCGACCGCGACGCCGA
>JAFAUV010000128.1 GCA_019243075.1 Bradyrhizobium sp. | reverse complement strand
GACGCTGAAGACCAAGATCGAGGCGGTGTTTCCGGATATGGCGAGCGCTTGATCTTCCCACCTCGCCCCGCTTGCGGGGAGAGGTGGGATCGTATGCAGCGAAGCGGAATACGATCCAGGTGAGGGGGACTCTCCACGAGTCCGTCTCTCACCATCTTCGCGGAAGCAGCCCCTCACCCCAACCCTCTCCCCGCAAGAGCGGGGCGAGGGAGCACACCGTGCCCTCGGCTACCACTTCAGCTCCCGGGTCAGCGCGCGGGGCGGATGACCGAACAGTTCCTTGATCGAAACCGGATCGAGCTGGTCGGTCCCCTCGAACTCCTCGGAATGAATCCCGCGCGTCACGAACAAGCAGTCGATGCCGAAACCGTGCGCGCCGGCGAGATCCGTCCGCACGGAATCGCCGATCGCCAGCACGCGATCGAGCCTGATCTCGTGGCCGCCATGCTCGGCGGCGAGGGCAATCGCCCGCTCATAGATCGGCCGGTGCGGCTTGCCGTAGTAGATCACCTCGCCGCCGAGCTCGCGGTAGAGCTCGGCGATGGCGCCCGCGCAATAGATCAGGCGGTCGCCGCGCTCGACCACGATATCGGGGTTGGCGCAGATCAGCGTCAGCTTGCGCGCCAGCGCCTCCCGCATCATCGGACGATAGTCCTCGGCGGATTCCGTCTCGTCGTCGAGCAGCCCGGTGCAGACGATGTAGTCGGCCCCTTGCAGCGGCGAGAGCTCGAGATCAAGGCCGCGGTAGATCGAGCCGTCGCGCTCGGGGCCCAGCCAGAACACCTTCCGGCCGGGATGGTCGGCGACGTAATGCCGGGTCAGGTCGCCCGAACTGACGATCGCATCATAGGTGTCGTCGGCGACGCCGAGCTTGCGCAGTTGCCGTTGCACCGAATCGGCCGGACGCGGCGCATTGGTGATGAGGATGACGGTGCCGCCGTGCTTGCGATAGCTGTGCAGGGCTGCACAGGCCTCGGGGAACGCCTCGATCCCGTTATGCACCACGCCCCAGATGTCGGACAGGATCACCTCGACGCCATCGACGAGGTCGCGCAAGCGATCGACGAACCGCAATGTCATGATGCGCGGATCCTGGATTCTTGATTGTGCATGATCTTTTCGGAACACCGCTGCCCACTTTACGCTAACCCGACCCTTCGGTCGGATCATGCTCTAACCCGGACCGGCGACGCGGCGGGCCAGCGCGGCGTTGCCGCTGACCCGCGGCGGTGGGGGGTCGCTCGCGGCGGCAGGTTGGACCGGCGCGGGCTTGAGGGCGCCGCCCGCTTCCTGGCCATTGGCGGTGGGAGCCGTGCCATTGGTCGCGCCCTCGGGACGCAGCGGACGCGGCGGCGCGAACAGAAAGCCCTGGCCGAAGCGCACGTCGAAATCGAGCAGGTCGACCACGGCGCGCTCGCCCTCGATCTTCTCGGCGATCAGGTCGATGCCGAAGCGTCCAAGCAGGTCGGAGAGGTCGGAAGGGTGGATGTCGGAGGCCGAGTTCAGCTTCGGATCGAGCAAAAGCGCGGCCGGCACCTTGATGAAGCGGACGCCGCGGTCGGCGAGCTCGCGCGGCTCGAAGCGCAGGTCACCGACATGATCGATCGAGAAGCGATAGCCGCGCTGCGCGAGCGAGGCGAGATGCTCGGTCTCGGTCGGCCCGAGATTGCGGAAGGTCGATTGCTTGAACTCCAGCACGAAGGAGGGCGCCAGCGCCCGGTTGGCGTCGAGGAAATCCAGGCACTGCGAGAACGTCGCGCTATTGCTCAACGTGGACGCGGCGACGTTGCAGAACACGCCGACTTCCTTGTTGCGCACCATCAGCCGCCGCAGCACCTGCACGCAGCGGAGCATCACCATGTGGTCGATGCGGCCGATCAGGCCGGCGGCTTCGGCGACAGCGATGAAATCCTCGGCGGCGATGAGCTGGTCCTTGTCGTCGCGCAGCCGTGTCACCGCCTCGTAGTAGCGCACCTTGCGCTGCGGCAGCGTCACCAAAGGCTGCAGGTAGAGGTCGAGGCGGTTCTCGTCGACGGCGCTGCGCACGGCCGCCAGCGTCTGGCCGCTGGTGCGGGAGGGCGCGGTTTCGGCGGCCGCCGCCACAGCGACTGGCGGGGACGCCGCCGCGGGTTTCCCTTTGCCGGCCGGAGATGAAATTTCCGGCTTCCCCGCCTCCGCCGCGATCGTGGCCGTAACCGCAGTGGCGGCCTCCGGATTGGCCTGGAACGAGGCCAGCGTGTCCTCATGGCTGGCGACGGAGGCGGCCAGCTGCCGGACCAGCCCGCCGAGCTCGCCGATCTCGTTGACCACGGACTGGATGCGATCGGCGCCGGCCGAATTGGCCGATACGACCCGGCCCTCGACGGCGGCGAGCCGCCGGCCGAATTCGGCAACCTGGCGGGCGAGGTCGGCGGTGCCGCGGGAAAGGTCGGCGATTTGGCTTCCGACATCGCTGCGGTCGCGCAGCCGCATCGATACCGCATTGTAGAGGATCAGGAAGGTCAGCGCGGCGAGCGCCACAATCGCCGATTCCGGTCCGCTGATACCGGCGATGGAATACAGGATCAGTCCCAGCGATGCCGCGACCAGCACCATGCAGATGGCGATGAAAATCGTAGAAATACGGATCATGTGGCGCGCGCACTCCCCCGAGCGCGACAACCTTAGCACTAATGTTGATTCGGAGGGCCAGTGTTTGTTGGCGACCGGAGCCGGCGAGGGGCGGCGACCGGTGGATCCCACTCCGCCTCTCTTGTCTGCGTTCGTCCGAAGCCCGGTTCGGCCGACAAGAGAGCGGAGAGAGGTGACGTTCAAGCCACCGTCTTGATGACCTTGCCGACCTTCTCGATCACCTCGCCGATCTGGCCCTCGCTGATGATCAGCGGCGGGGTCAGCGCCAGCGTGTCGCCGGCGATGCGCAGCATCAGGTCGTTGTCGTTGTAGGCCGCGACCATGGCGTCATAGCCGCGCTTGCCGACAAGGTCGGCGGCGCGCGGAGCGAGATCGATGCCGGCGGTCAGGCCCACGGTGCGGATGTCGAGCACGTTGGGCAGGCCCTTCAGCGTCATCACGGCATCGGCGAATTTCGGTTCGAGCTTCTTGGCGCGTTCGAACAGCTTTTCGTCGCGGTAGATATCGAGCGTGGCAAGGCCCGCGGCGCAGGAAAGCGGATGCGCCGAATAGGTATAGCCGTGGGCCAATTCCACCATGTGCTCGGGGCCGCTCATGAAGGCGTCATGGATGGTGTCGCGCACGATCACGCCTCCCATGGGGGCTGCGCCATTGGTGACGCCCTTGGCAAAGGTGAGGAGGTCCGGCAGCACGCCATAGCGCTCGGCGGCGAAGGCATGTCCAAGGCGGCCGAAGCCGGTGATGACCTCGTCGAAGATCAGCAGGATGCCGTGCTTCTGGGTGATTTCGCGCAGGCGCTTGAGATAGCCCTTCGGCGCCGGGATGACGCCTGTCGAGCCGGCCATCGGCTCGACCATCACGGCGGCGATGGTGTTGGCGCCGTGCAGATTGACGAGGTTTTCCAGTTCCTCGGCGAAATGCGCGCCGTATTCCGGCTCGCCCTTGGTGAAGGCCTGCTTCTCGCGGTCATAGGTCGCCGGCAGATGATCGACGCCCGCCAGCAGCGAGCCGAAAATCCTGCGGTTGTTGACGATGCCGCCCACCGCAGTGCCGCCGAACCCGACGCCATGATAGCCGCGGACGCGGCCGATCAGGCGGGTGCGGCTGCCCTGGCCGTTGAGCTGGTGATAGGCGATCGCGATCTTGAGTGCCGTGTCGGCGGCTTCCGAGCCCGAATTGCAGAAGAACACGTGGTCGAGGCCCGCCGGCGCGAGGTCGGCGATGCGGCTGGCGAGCTCAAAGGCCTGGGGGATGCCGAACTGGAACGGCGGCGCGTAGTCCAGCGTCGCGGCCATCTTGCCGATCGCATCCGAAATCGGGGTGCGGCCGTGGCCGGCATTGGTGCACCACATGCCGGAGGCCGCATCGATGATCTTGCGGCCGTCGACGGTGATGTAGTGCATGTCCTTGGCACCGGCGAGCAGCCGCGGCGCCTTCTTGAAGGCACGATTGGCGGTAAACGGCATCCAGTGCGCCGCAAGGTCGTTCGGTACATTGACGGAGCGGGCGTTCGGGCTCTTGTCCAGCATGGGGGCCTCTTCGGGTGTCGGGGGATTGGGGGGCTGAGAGCCAAGCTATCAGCTTCGGCGTGCGACGGGAACGTCAAAAACCGGCGATATTCCCGGCTTTTCCAACGGAATATTGCGCGGCGCTCAGGTCAGATCGGCGGCCGCGATGAAAAACACCTCGGCCTGCGAATCCTCGGTGTCGAGCCAAAGCAGCGGCATTTGCGGATAGGCCGCTTCGACATTCGCGCGGCCGCGGCCGATTTCGCAGAGAAGGCCGCCATCCGGCGTCAAATGGTCGGCCGCCTCATCCAGGATGCGCCTGACGATGTCGAGCCCGTCGGCGCCGCCGTCGAAGGCAAGCTTCGGCTCGGCTAGGCATTCCGGCGGCAACGCTGCCATGCCCTCGGCATCGACATAGGGCGGGTTGGCGATGATCAGGTCGTAGCGGCTATTGCCGAGCGGCGTGAAGAGGTCGCCGCGATGCAGCCTGATGCGGTCCTCCAGCCCGTGATCCGCCACGTTGCGCGCCGCGACCGCGAGCGCATCACTGGAGACGTCCACGGCGTCGACCGTTGCGCTGTGAAAATGCCGCGCGGCCAGAATGGCAAGGCAGCCCGAGCCGGTGCAGAGGTCGAGCACGCTTTCGACGCCGAGCGGGTCCATCAGCGAAGCGCCCTCGCCGTCCTCGCCGGCAAAATGCGAATCGAGCAGCTCGCCGACAAAGGAGCGCGGCACGATCACGCGCTCGTCGACGAAAAAGGGAATGCCGCGCATGTAGATTCTGTTGACGAGATAGGCGGCGGGCTTTCGCGTGGCGATGCGGCGGCCGATCAGCGCGAGGACGTGCGTGCCTTCCGCGGCGGTGACCCGCGCCTGGGCAAAGCTCTCGAACTGGTCGGGATTAAGATGCAGCGCTTCACAGACGAGGAAGGCGGCTTCGGCTGCGGGATCGGTCGTGCCATGCGCGAAGGCGAGCCCGGCTTCGTTGAAGCGGCTGACCGCGTAACGGACGAAGTCGAGCAGCGTCAGCAGCTCGCCGCTGGCGGCTTTCGGCGGCGGTTTGACGACGGGCTTCCTCGCCGCCTTGACGCGCTTGGCCATCACTTGGTCCAGCGCGCGGCCGCGTCCTCGTCATGGGTCTTGGCTTCGACCCAGCCCTTGCCCTCCGCGCCTTCTTGCTGCTTCCAGAACGGCGCCGAGGTCTTCAGGTAGTCCATCAGGAATTGCGCGGCCTCGAACGCCGCCTGGCGATGTTTCGAGGCGGTCACGACCAGCACGATATTCTGCCCGGGTGTAACGCGGCCGAAGCGGTGGATCACGGTGAGGCCCTGCAGCGGCCAGCGCGCGAGCGCCTCATCGGCATGGCGCTTGATCTCGGCCTCCGCCATGCCCGGATAGTGTTCCAGCGTGAGCGAAGCGATCTCGTCGCCACCCTCTGGCCCGCGGCAGATGCCGGAAAACGTCACCACCGCCCCGATATCGGTGCGGCCTCGGCTCAGCGCCGCGATCTCGCGCGCGGTGTCGAAATCCTCTTGCTGGATGCGGATGGTGACGGGCGCGTTCATGACAGCGCTAGCCGCCGGTCATGGGCGGGAAAAAGGCGATCTCGCGGGCGCCCGCGATCACCGCGTCCGGCTTGACATGGGCCTGGTCGATGGCGGCGCGAATCACCTTCGGCTTTTCGAACGCATAGGCATAGGTCTCGCCACGCGCGGTCAGCCAGCCGATCAGGTCGTCCACGGTGCGCACGCTTGCCGGCGGATCGATCGTCTCTTCCGCCTTGCCGATCCGCTCGCGCACCCAGGCGAAATACTTCACCTTCATCTCTCATCCTCCTCGAGGACGTGATGAATGCCGTGCCGGAAATAGTCCCAGCCGGTGTAGATCGTGAAGATCGCGGAGATCCACAACAGCAACAGGCCGATCTGCGTCACGACCGGCACCACGAGGTCGCCGGCCTCGCCCGCGAGCAAGAAGCCGATCGCGACGAGCTGGATCGTAGTCTTCCATTTCGCCAGCTTCGTGACGGGGACGCTGACGCGCAAGGCGGCGAGATATTCGCGCAGGCCCGACACCAGGATCTCGCGACAGAGGATCACGATCGCGGCCCACAGCGACCAGCCATGGATGATGCCGTCGGCGGCGAGCATCAAGAGGCACGAGGCGACCAGGAGCTTGTCGGCGATCGGGTCGAGCATGCGCCCGAATGCCGATTGCTGGTTCCAGACCCGGGCGTAGTAGCCGTCGAGATAGTCGGTGATGCCGGCCGCGATGAAGACGGCGACCGCCACCCAGCGCAGCCATAACGGGCCGTCCGCAATGGACTGGGCATAGATGCAGCCGATCACCACCGGGATGGCGGCGATCCGTGCGCAGGTCAGGATATTCGGGATCGACAGCGACCCTTTCGCCGTCCCTCTGGTCGTTGCAATGTTCATCCGTCCTTCCAATACCGCCGCGCGGTCGAGGTCAACCGCCTTGACGTGGAACGGCGCAGCGCCGCCCGTGTGACTCCTTGTACCCGGCCTAGCTCGGCCCGGAGTGGAAAAACTCGAAGATTTTCCGTGCGCTCTCCGCGCTGACGCCGGGAACCTTGCCGAGGTCGGCGATCGAGGCCCGCTCGATCTCCTTCAGGGTACCGAAATGGTGCAAGAGCGCCCGCTTCCGCGAGGGGCCGATGCCGGGGATTTCCTGCAACCCCGCCTCGCGGATGTCCTTGGTCCGCCGCTTGCGGTGCGAGCCGATCACGAATCGGTGCGCTTCGTCGCGGAGCCGCTGGATGAAATAGAGCACGGGGTCGCGCGGCTCGAGCTTGATCGCCTCGCGATCCGGCAGGAACAGGGTCTCGCGGCCGGCGTCGCGGTCCGGGCCCTTGGCGACCGCCAGCAGCGACACCTGGGAAAGCCCGAGGTTCTGGAAGATCTCCCGCGCCGCATTGAGCTGGCCGCGGCCGCCGTCGATGATGACGAGGTCCGGCCATTGCGGGACGCCATCGTCGGCCTTGGCCCGGTCCGCATCGGCAGGAGAGAGGAGCCGCTTGAAGCGCCGTTCCAGCACCTCGCGCATCATGCCGTAATCGTCGCCGGGGGCAAGGCCCTCGGATTTGATGTTGAACTTGCGGTACTGGTTCTTCACGAACCCGTCCGGGCCGGCGACGACCATGGCGCCGACGGCGTTGGTGCCCTGGATGTGGCTGTTGTCGTAGACCTCGATCCGCTTCGGCACCTCGGGCAGGCCAAGTGTCGTGACCAGCCCCTGCAGCAGCCGGGTTTGCGTCGCGGTGTCGGCCAGCTTGCGGCCCAGCGCCTCGCGCGCATTGGTCAGCGCATGCGCGATCATCTCCTTCTTCTCGCCGCGCCTCGGTACGCTGACCTCGACCTTGAAGCCGGCCTTGATCGAAAGCGCGCTGGCCAGCAATTCGCATTCCTCGACCTCATGCGACAGCAGGATCAGCTTCGGCGGCGGCTTGTCGTCGTAGAACTGGGCGAGGAACGAGCCCAGCACCTCCGCCGG